>NZ_ALXG01000012.1:0-2348 GCF_000512295.1 Fructilactobacillus florum 8D | reverse complement strand
AATTAAATGTGTACGAATTGTGTACGCAAATAAAAAGGCACTAATTAATTTTAGTGTCTTTTTCTGTGCTTGAATTTAATTTATCTAAAACACTCTTAATCTGATTATTAGAACGATTTTTATACTCATCAGTCAAATATGAATAAACGTTTGTTGTGGTAGAAACTTTCGAATGACCAAGACGCTTGCTAATTATATATATCAATATCATTTGACAGTAAATAAGTAACATGTGTATGTCTAAGCGAGTGAAAGTGAAACCGTCATTTATTTATACCCAACTCTTTTAGTGAGTTCCTAAGAACCTTGTTTACAGCTCCAGAAGTCGGTAATGTTTTAAACTAATTCAAAAAATATTTTATGGTATCCGTTGGATTTTAATTCACTAATAATATTTAAAATATCTTGATTGACACGAATAGTTCGTTTTGATGATTCAGTTTTAGGCTCCTGATATTTACTATACTTTTTGATAATGTCTGCCATGCTAATTACAATAGTTGTTAATAGGTTAATTACTATTTTTCCAGTTAAAATTAATTCAGAATTTATGACTAAATTTATATCAGAAACAGAAAACAGTTTTGATAAAAAGTATAACTTAAAAAATCAGTAAGAAACAACTTCCATAAATGATATGCCCAAAGCGGTTAAGGAAATTACTCCATATTTAATTTCTAAATTATTTTTTTTGTATTTTTTAAGAGTCTCTGTCTCCTTTAATTGATTAGACAAATCTTCATATGCATTGCCCCCAACTTGGATGTTTTATTTGTCTATCATAAAGTATTTCAACAATTCCAAGGGACTCTAATATTTTCAAATGTTCTGAAATTTCTAAACGTTTTTTCAACTTGAAAAATACTTTTCCATCTTTTTCTGCTTTATTAAAAATTCCTGTATCACCAAAAGTTACTTGTTTATAAGCCGGATTAAACTGATTTTTAATATCAGATGGTTCTTTAAGCGCGTTTGCTTTTATTATTGGCAAAGAACCTGCGCCTATTTTTACCATTCCATTCAAAAAAATTACGGATTCTGGAGAAAGATTACTAATTATTGTTGCAAAATAATTAGTAATCTTTCTGTTTTTTCTATTGTCTAAAGAATTAACAATAATATTTTTATATAATTCTCGCAATTCAGCATTAGAAATTGAATATTTAGATTTTTCAATTATATTTAAAATTTGTTCAATCTTTGAATCATCTAAATTATTTTCAGGTATTTTATGTGCATTTTCAGCAACACCATTAGCCAAATCATCTAATTCAGATTTTTTGATAATATTATATTTGATTAATCTGCTAAAAGTAAAATTGAAGATGGCACCGACCGCTTGCCCAACTGCTTCACAAGAAGGACCAAATAGTTTATTTATTGAATCTGTTGGTAATATATTATTATTATTATTATTCATTAAACTCCCTCTTATTTAATTTTTTAATTTAAATACTGTGTAGTTTCCAAATGGAATTGATTTAAGGTCATTTTTATTAATATATTTAAATTGTCTAGGACTTGTTTTCTTAAATCAAAATTAGCAACATGTAACATGCACGAATTTCCGTATTGATCAAATAATTCAATTTCATAAGAAATAGATATATTAGAAAAATTATTGTAATTAAATTTTTATAGACTTTGTAGAATCTTGGAAATCTAATATCAGATTAGTTGGATCATCATTGCTTGAAATATTAGCAATCAAGTTACCATCAGTAGCTTTTGTTCTTCCAGAAAATTTCCAACCATCTTTTGAACATGTAATATTAGTTACTTTTACAGAGTAACCAATGTCTTTTTTTCGATTAGATTTTTTAGGACTAGCTAGAAACATTACAATTAAAAATAAAATTATAACAATCGTATATATTAATATTATATGATAGAATTTTCCATATTCGTTTTTGGGGGGGAGTTTAAATGTTGCATAGCCATTGCTGTCGTTCACAGCATGCTATTTCACAAACGATGAGTACTTCTATCATGGCTGATGAATCATACGAAATTACATTTTTGGACTTTTTATTACCATACCATAAATAATCTGTAGATATCCCTAGTATTTAGAAACTTTCGACAAGCTTCTAAATACTAGGAGTTTTTCTATTCCATGATTAAATGTTATTTATGCCAATTTCTGCTTTTTAGGCAAAGGTTTGTAAATTTTATATGCATTGAGAATTAGCTGTTTGCTTTATTCGGTCAACGATCTTCATTAAATTCATCCCACTCATTTTAAATTAATTACTATAAACGGTTGATAATTAATCAGTAAATCACAAGAGAAGAATCTAAATTGGTATAATAAATAACTCAAAAGCAGGTTCATAAATTAACTCGCC
>NZ_ALXG01000011.1:0-94845 GCF_000512295.1 Fructilactobacillus florum 8D | reverse complement strand
GAAAAAGATGACCAGTGGTATTTGATTAAACTATTTGCACCAACCATCATTTCAATTGCGTTATATGTGGGTGCCATACTGACGTATGCTGCCAAGCTGTATTTACGTAGACACGGAAAGAAATCTTTTAATGATAAAAAAGCGATGGTTGTTGCAGTTGTTCAGGCACTTGGAGTGGTAGTTTTCTCGATGCTTTTCAAAGTTAATCCTAATAATTTTGGACTATTTGCCTTTAATATCTTGTTTATTTCGCTAAGTTTTACGGTGATTGCCCTGATTTTAAATCGGATGATGGGAACCAACGGTTTAATTTTAATGGTGATTTTATTAGCGGTACAAGCATTGATTTCAAATAATATTGTGCCAACGAGTGCACTTGGTATTTTCAATAAAATTGCATGGCTATTGCCACTTACCTATGCTGTCAATGCGCTTAATGACGCAATTAATGCAGTTTATTTTGGAGCTGGTCAGTTGTTATCCTTAATTGGCCTAGGGATTTATCCAGTTATTTTGGGAGTAACCATGCTATTGTTGGAATTTAAGAAAAAAAGGAATCAATTAGCGACTGATTAGTGCTGGTTGTCGTTGTAAACAACCAGATTAATACGGGAGGAAATAACCAATGGATATTAATCGAGTTGAAAAAGAAATCTTTAAACGAGCCATCAAAACTGCTTTGCCGGCCGCGGTCCGAGTTAAATATCAAATCATTAAGAGTGAAAAGCAAATTAAAATTAATGAAGCTAGCGCTGAACGCAGTGCCAGTATCAAGGACATGGAATCAGCATTACAGCTCAAGCTGCAGGGGAAAGCGGGTCGTGCTGCTGAAAAAGCGTGCGCTAAGCTACAAAAAGGTCACTTTACCAAGGGTGCCGATAGTTTATAATTCTGATCCAAAGTTTAAAATTAAGAGATTGTGATAAAATTAGCAAAAAGTCTTGTAGTTTTTTAGAATTCAGCTAAACTGACAGTAATCAAAAGTTGATAAGGGAGAAGACTATGCCAAACTTAGATCCTAATTTAACGGAGGTTTTTAATCAGCATTTAACGCAGATTAAACCGTCGCAAATTCGCTCGTTTTCAAAAGAGATTAAAGATATTCCTGGTCTGATTAGTTTGAATGTTGGAGAACCTGGATTTAATACTCCTGAGCACATTAAAAAAGCCGCTATGGCCAGCATTGCAGAAAACAAATCCCATTATTCGCCACAAAATGGGTGGCTTGAGTTGCGCCAAACGATCAGTGATTTTCTTCAGCAGCGACTTCATTTGACCTATGACCCTGAACAAGAAGTAATTGTGACGGATGGTGCTACCGAGGCACTTTCTAGTACTTTTTTAGCCACGGTTAATCCCGGAGATCAGGTTTTGGTACCCCAACCAGCTTATCCAGCTTATGGTGCAATGATTGAACTGGCTGGGGCAAGTGTAATCCCATTGGATACATCTCCAAACCAATTTAAAATTGATCCACAAACATTAGATGAGCAACTAACGGCTTATCCAGAAGTCAAAGAAATTATTTTAAATTATCCAAACAATCCAACGGGAGTGGAATACACAGCCACGGAACTAGAGGCATTGGCAGCAGTGATTCAACGCCACCATTTGTTGGTAATTGCGGATGAAATTTATTCCGAATTAACCTATAGTTTACCGCATACTTCGATTGCCAACATTATTCCAAATAGTACCATTTTAATTAATGGAGTTTCAAAATCACATGCGATGACGGGTTATCGATTGGGGTATGTTGCTGGACCAGCTGCGGTAGTTGCAAATATCAATAAGGTGCATGGTTATTTAGTGACGTCTCCATCTAATCCGGCCCAATATGCTGCAATTGAGGCCCTCCAGCATGGTCGCCACGATACTGAACCCATGCTGGTTGAATACCAGCAACGTCGTGATTTAGTAACCGAGACTTTGCGTCCGTTAGGATTTGAAATTATTAATCCAGACGGAGCGTTTTATATCTTTGCTAAAATACCTAGTTGTTATCATGAAAGCTCACGTGAATTTTGTCTCAGACTGGCACAAGAAGCTCATGTGGGGGTTACTCCTGGCAGTGCTTTTGGAACTAGCGGGGAAGGGTATTTTCGGATTTCCTATGCTGCAAATCTTGCTCAAATCAAACAGGCGCTTACAAATATTAAGCACTTTGTAGCAGAGATGGCTACTCCTAAATCAGTTTAATTAAAAAAAGCATCCTAATTATTTCATTAGGATGCTTTTTTATAAATTCATCTTTAAAAATTTCAATAGGTTTGTGAGGTAGTTGCGGCGCTGTTTTTGCCATTTACCGGTATAATCGGTAAAATTAAAGCAATCGGCACAAAAACTAACGAGGTGAGTAAAATGGATGTTGGAATTGATCGGATGGGTTTTTATACGCCGTCTTATAAGGTAGCAATGGCTGATTTAGCACAAGCACGAGGGGAAGATCCCGCTAAATATCTAATCGGGATTGGTCAGACTAGCCAAGCAGTAATCCCTCCTTCACAAGATGCTGTCACGATGGCTGCTAATGCGGCGCTGCAGGTATTAGATGAAGAAAATCGATCAAAAATTTCATTGATTATTTTTGGAACGGAAAGCGGTGTCGATAATTCGAAGTCGGGAGCAATTTATTTACAAAAATTACTACACTTAAACAGTGCGGCACGTGCTTTTGAGATTAAACAGGCTTGTTATGGGGCAACCGCTGGTCTGCAAATGGCTCAAGATTTTGTACGGGCGCATCCAGAGCAACAGGCTTTGGTTGTTGGTTCAGATGTGGCACGGTACGGGCTATATACACCTGGTGAAGTGACCCAAGGTGCAGGAGCAGTAGCCATGATAGTTAAGGCTAATCCAACTATTTTAGCACTCAGCACGTGCAGTAGTGTTTATTCAGAGGATGTGATGGATTTTTGGCGTCCTTTGAATCGAACCGAAGCAATGGTTGATGGGCATTATTCAAATGATGTCTATCAACAGTTTTTTGTAAAAACAGTCCATGAATATTTACGACAAACAGGTTTATCGCTAAATGAATTGCAGGCGCTAGTTTTTCATTTGCCATATACAAAGATGGGGTTGAAGGCGCTTAAAAGGTTACTACCTGAAGTTAGTGAAGCCCAACAACAAAAATGGCTAGCAGCTTTTAATGCTAGCAGTCTAGCCAGCCGTGAAGTTGGAAACTTGTATACGGGATCATTATATTTGAGCTTGTTGTCATTGCTTGATCACTCGGATAGCTTACAGCCAGGTGCTCAGATTGGCTTATTTAGTTATGGTTCGGGAGCACAAGGTGAGTTTTATACCGGGACGTTGCAACCAGGATTTAGGAATCAGATGCGGTCTCAGTTAATCGAACAGATGTTGGAGCAACGCACTCAGTTATCGGTGCACCAGTATGAAATTATGTTTTCGCAATGGCCATCGGCGGGAACTGAAAATTTAGTTGTCGATACTCAACATGACCAGTCTGATTTTGTGTTTACTGGGATAGTTGATTATAAACGTCAGTATGTACAGCAGAGTGTTAGTTGACACTCCTTTGGAAAACGGGTAAGTTTGTAATAATTAATCTTGAAGCACGTCCAGAGAGACAGCAAGATTTTAGTTGCGAATACGGATGTTTAGCCAGCTAAAAATCACTGTCTCTGGATAGTGATTTTTTATTAGGAGGAGCTCCGTGACAAAAGAAAATGAGATTGTTTTGGACGTTAATGATCGTCCTGGTTGGTTAAGCTGGATCGGTTTATCGTTGCAGCATATGTTTTCTATGTTTGGAAGTACGGTCATTGTTCCGTTGTTGGTCGGATTAAGTCCAAGCATTGCATTGTTTGCTTCTGGGATTGGAACTTTGCTGCATATTCTAATTACCCGCGGGAAGATTCCAGCTTATATGGGTTCCAGTTTTGCATTTGTAACCCCCATGCTTGCTTTGATGAAAACGACAGGAATTGCTGGGGTTCAGCAAGGAGTAATTGCAGTTGGGTTGATGTATTTGATTGTCGCGCTGTTAGTGTGGCTTTTAGGAACCGCTTGGATTGACCAGCTCTTGCCACCAGTAGTTGTTGGACCAATCGTCATCGTGATTGGACTATCCTTAGCTGGAAGTGCAGCAACTGATGCGATGATGAAGCATGGCAGTTATAATCTAACTTATTTTTTAATTGCCCTCGCAACCCTTTTTCTAGCGATTTTCTTTAACATGATATTAAAGGGATTTTTAGGGATGATTCCAGTGTTGTTGGCAATTGTTTGCGGATATTTACTTTCAATTGGCTGTGGCTTAGTTGATCTGCATGCCATTGCGGTAGCCCCCTGGTTTAAAGTTCCACAATTTTCGTTTTTGGGAACCGAAACCGGTTTTCATTTCGAATGGAATGCCATCCTAGTAATGGCTCCGATTGCATTTGTAACTATGACAGAACATATGGGACATCTCTTGGTATTAGGTGAGCTAACTCATCGTAATTTTTTTAAGCATCCTGGATTAAATCGAACGCTTGCTGGTGATGGGGCCGCTTCGATTGCAGCTGGGTTAGTTGGGGGTCCAGCAGTGACTAGTTACGGCGAAAACATCGGCGTTATGGCGATCACCAAAATTTATAGTGTGTATGTGATTGTAGGAGCAGCGTTATTTGCAATTGCTTTTGCATTTATTAATAAGTTGAACGTCTTGATTATGCAAATGCCGTTACCGGTCATCGGGGGAATAAGTTTTCTCCTTTTTGGAACGATTGCGACTAGTGGGATTAAAGTGATGGTTGATGATCGGCTTGATTTAAATGAAAAACGAAATCTTATGATTGCATCTGTTATTTTAGTAATTGGAGTCGGCAATGCTTACCTTCAAATTGGCGCTTTCCAGTTCACGGGAGTAGCATTAGCAACCGTTATCGGGGTTGTTTTAAACTTGATTTTGCCACCGGCCTCAACCACTAAATAAAGATTAACTGCGACCGACTAGCCTCTATTAGCTAGTCGGTTTTAGTTATATATTTTTAGAGAAGTTTAGTAATCCTTGGAAAAAAAGTAAGTAATTATGTATAATGAAAAAGTCAAATTTTTTAAGATGAGGGATGGATTAATTATGAAGAAAAAATGGTCATTGTTGGTAATGACAGGATTAACAATTTTGGGATTGACTGCCTGTGGTAAGACTCAGACGGCCGAAACTAAGACACCTAAGACACTTACAGTTGGTCTTGAAGGAACCTATGCGCCCTATTCCTATCGTAAAGACGGTAAGTTAACTGGTTTTGAAGTGGAATTGGCCCAAAAGACCGCTCAACGAATGGGATTAAAGACTAAATTTGTAACAACCGGTTGGGACTCGTTGATTGCTGGGCTGAATACCAATAATTATGATGTGATTTTTAACAATATGGCTGAAAATCCCCAGCGAAAAAAACAGTTTCGGTTTGCTAGTCCATATGCCTATTCTAAGTCAGTGATTATTACTAAAAAAGATTCTAAGATTAAAGCTCCACAGGACTTAAAGGGTCAAAAAGTTGCGGAAGGAACCGGAACTGATAACTGGAATAATGCTAAAAAAATGGGAGCACAACCAGTAGCATCTCCTGATTTTCAAACCTCGATGGACATGATTGACCAAGGACGAGTGGTGGCGGCTGTTAATTCACGGGAAGCCTTTGAATACTGGAAGAAGAGCCACAAATCTACTGATTTGGTTTATAAAGAAGTTCCTAATGACGTAATTAAGGCCGATGTGATTGCACCAATGATGAATAAAAAATCTAGTGAGCTCAATCAGAAGATGAACAAAGTGCTTGCTGCTGAACGTCGTGATGGGACATTGAAGCAACTGTCAATTAAATATTTTGGAACTGATATTACTAATAAATAGGGGTTAATTAACATGTGGGAAATCTGGAGTTCATCGTTACCCAGTTTATTCGGGGCAATGCTTAAATTTACCATTCCACTGTCATTATTATCATTTGCAATTGGGTTAGTAATTGCAGTCGTGGTGGCTTTGATAAAATTTTTACCAGTGCAAGGTAATCGATTCATTAAACTGTTGTGGCAGGGAATTCGGCTCTTGGTTAGTTTTTATGTTTGGGCCTTTCGCTCAACTCCACTGTTAGTGCAATTGTTTATTATTTTCTTTGGACTACCATCGATTGGAATCAAATTAGCACCGTTTACAGCGGCAGTCATTGGCTTTTCCCTCAATACAGGTGCTTATGGTTCAGAAACGATTCGCTCCGCACTTTTAGCTGTTAATCAAGATCAATGGGATGCAGCCTATACTTTGGGATTTAGTACACCACAAACTTTATGGAGAATTATTATGCCACAAGCTTTGCGGATCGTGTTGCCACCATTATCAAATGAATTTATTGGTTTAGTAAAAGATACTTCATTAGCAAGTACGATTACAATTGCAGAGATGTTTCAAGTTAGCCAGCAGATTGCTGCACAAAATTTTCAACCACTGACAATGTATATAGAAGTCGCCTTTTTATATGCGATCTTATGTACAATTTTGAGTACGCTACAACATTATTTGGAACGTCGTTCGTCAAAATTTGTACAGGAGGTCAGTCACTAATGTTACAAATTTCAAAATTAACTAAGCAATTTGGTAGCCAACAAGTACTAAAGGGAATTAGTGCTCGGTTCCCCGAAAAACAAACCACGGTAATCGTTGGTCCATCTGGTTCGGGGAAAACAACACTCTTACGTTCTTTAGATTTACTAGTGCGTCCCGATTCCGGCGAATTAACGTTTGATGATTTAAAGCTTGATTTCAGCCAACCAATTAGTTCCAAGCAGCGTAATAAATTACGCAATAAAACTAGTATGGTGTTTCAAAATTGGAACCTTTTTCCTAATTTGACCATTCTGCAAAATATTACGAGTGCTCCAATTCATGTTCACAAAGTTGCAGTTGACCAAGCAGAGCACCAGGCCCACAAGTTATTGCAAGAAGTTGGTCTAGATGAATATGCGACGGCATATCCACATGAGTTGTCTGGCGGGCAGCAACAAAGAATTTCTATCTGTCGGGCTCTTGCGGTGCAGCCCCAGTATATTTTGTTAGATGAACCGACTAGTGCGCTTGACCCGGAAAGGGAAAATCAAATTTTACGTATGCTTGAACGGCTTTCTAATGAGGGTAACTCGTTGATTATGGTTACCCATAATATGCAATTTGCCAAAAATGTTGCTGATAAGATTTTATTTTTAGAAGATGGCGAACTTCAATTCGATGGTGATAAAGAAGCATTTTTCAGTGCTAAAACTGATCGGATTCAACAATTTTTACAAGGAGTCACGCTCAATTAAAAAACGTAGCCTTAGGCTACGTTTTTTAATTGAAAATAATAAGACTTAAACAAAGATATAATAAAAATCCTAGTATCCAACTTTCTCGATTAGTAAAAATCTGAAAGCCATAGCTACCGAGCAGGATTGCAATGGCAACGACTCCTTTATAAATTGGATAGTTAGCAAGTAATAGTCCGGCAAGCAGAATGATGGCTATTAAATTTGCTCTAGTTTCAAGGTGGTTTGTAAAATGTAGATTAAACGATATAAAATAGAGGGTTGCTAAAATGGCAGCGTTAAGAATGGTGTGTTGATCGAGGTATTGGTTGTTGAGATAGTTTAGAGCGGTGATTGGTAAGACCGCATTGACTAAGCAAAAACAAATGAGACCGTAGTAGTTATGCAATTGAAATTTAGGCATTAAAACAGCAATATTAACAACTGCAATCAATAAAAATGAACAGTCTAAAACGATTGGAAAACCGGAACTAATTGCTAAAATGACTGGAATTGGATTAAAGATTAACGAGAGACGTCCATCCAATTTTCCTAACACGATCCAGCCAGCGATTGCCCAGCAGAGCTGATTTATTAACATGACATGACCAGTTACGTTAGTGCTAAGTGCCCAATTACTACCGGCTGCTAAATTCCAAATTAAAAGATTAGCACCAACAAAGCTAATTCCTAAAATCCAATTGCTGATTTTATTTATAAAAATTGTTTTCATAGTAACAACCTCGATTACTATTATATTAATGTAATTTATTAGCAACGGCAACTTAAATTATGGTAACATTAAATAGTTATAAGCATGTTCCCGATGGGATTCACGTTTTGTGAAGCTGCCTTGTAACCAATTTTTAAGGGGGAAAATAAATTGACAGAAAAGCATTTATTCAGTTCAGAGTCTGTTTCAGAAGGGCATCCTGATAAGATTGCAGACCAAATTAGTGATGCGGTTTTAGATGCAATTTTAAAACAAGATAAACAGGCTCGAGTTGCTTGTGAAACATCAGTTACAACCGGGTTAGTCTTGGTATTTGGGGAGATCTCGACGACTGCTGATGTAAATATTCGTGAAATTGTGAAAAAAACTTTACGGCGGATTGGATATGATAATCCTGCGTATGGGTTTGATGCGTCGAATGTGGCGATTTTAGTATCACTAGATGAACAGTCGCCGGACATTGCAGTGGGCGTTGATGAGTCGGAAGAGACCAGAAGCGGAGCTAGTGATCCAATGGATCAATTAGGTGCTGGTGATCAGGGGATTATGTTTGGCTATGCTACAGATGAGACTCCCGAACTAATGCCATTGCCGATTTCTTTAGCGCATCAGTTGATGAAGCGAACTGCTTTGGTGAGAAAAACCGAACAATTGCCATATCTTCGTCCCGATGCAAAAGCCGAAGTGACAGTTGAGTACGATTCAAATGGACAGCCATTCCGAGTTGATACGGTAGTTTTGAGTACGCAACATGATCCAGAAATTAGCCAGCCACAGCTGCACCAGGATGTCATCGAACAAATTATTAAAGCGACGATTCCAAAACAATATCTAGATGCAGAGACTAAATACCTAATTAATCCAACTGGTAAATTCGTGATTGGCGGTCCTAATGGAGATGCAGGGCTAACCGGACGAAAGATTATTGTTGATACCTATGGTGGTTCTGCCCATCACGGTGGAGGGGCATTTTCTGGAAAAGATGCAACTAAGGTTGATCGTTCTGCCAGTTATGCTGCTCGGTATATTGCTAAAAATATGGTGGCAGCCGGACTCGCTCGTCGAATTGAGCTTCAGTTAGCGTACGCCATTGGCGTGGCCGAACCAGTTTCCATTGAGGTTAATACCTTTGGTACATCTCAGTATTCGGATGACGAGTTAATTCGTGCAATTCGTGCAATTTTTGATTTACGTCCGGCTGGGATTATTAAAATGCTTGACTTACAAAGACCGATCTATGAACAGACAGCTAGTTACGGTCATTTTGGTCGTACTGATATCGAATTGCCATGGGAACAAACGGACCAAATTGAAAAATTGCAACATTTTTTTAATTAATTTTTAATCGACTCTTTGGGAGTCGATTTTAGTTTGAAGGGAAATTTTAATGCAAGCGCGAACAAACATCAAAATTACTACGATTGCTTTATTTATTGCAACCTTTATGACAGCAGTCGAGGGGACGATTGTTTCAACAGCGATGCCAACCATTGTTGGTGATCTGCATGGAGTCTCCCTGATGAATTGGGTTTTTTCCATTTTTCTATTGACCAATGCAATTACCACGCCAATTTATGGTAAATTAGCTGATCAGTTAGGGCGAAAAAAGATTTTTCTTGCCGGAGTTGTTGTGTTTATCATTGGCTCGCTTTTTTCTGGTCTATCTAATGGTATGGAAACGCTGATTTTTTGGCGGGCTCTTCAAGGAATCGGGGCGGGAGTGATCATGCCGGTTTCCTTTACTATCGTGGCTGATATGTATCCATTTGAGAAACGAGCCCAAGTGATTGGAATCCTTGGATCAGCATGGGGAATTGCTTCAATCATCGGGCCGCTCTTAGGGGGATTCATCGTTGACAGTTTATCATGGCACTGGATTTTCTTCATTAATGTTCCAATTGGCTTGCTGACAATTGTTTTGCTTGCTTGTTTTTTCTATGAGCAGCCCCATAAAAAGACGCAGCCGCTCGACGTGGCGGGAATTATATGGCTGGGCATCTTTTTATTAGCACTAATGGTGGGTTTTCAGCAACTAAGCAACCAACCTATAAATTATCTAGTGTTAGGTAGCTTTTTATGTGTGACAATTTTGAGTGGGTTCGCTTTTTACTTGCAGGAGCGACACGCTAGTGATCCAATTATTCCCATTGATTTATTTCATAATCGCACTTTCGTAATCCAAAATTGTATTGCTGCTTTGATTAGTGGGTTTATCTTTGGCTACGAAGTATATTTGTCTGATTGGACACAGGGAATTATGGGATTGAAGGCCACATTTGCTGGATTTGCAGTCACTCCAACATCGATTCTTTGGATGGTAGGATCATTTTGGTCAGGGAAATTACTATTAAAGTGGCGACCACAGTTGGTAACCGGGCTTAGTTTAATTTTTATTGGCTTTGGAGCAGTGTCATTAGCATTGCTACCAATTACAACCCCGCTTGTAATCTTTTGGGTTCTGTCAACGATTATGGGGATTGGCTTTGGTATGTGCATCACGACCTCATCTGTAACTTCTCAAAATGAGGTTAGCAATGAACGAATTGGGGTGGCTTCTTCGTTTAATACTTTGAGCCGAACTTTGGGGCAGACGTTGATGATCTCAGTTTTTGGGATCGTTTTAAATCAAGGAATGGCCAACGGAATTAAGCAGCATTCCCAAGCGAGCCTTAAGTTGATGGATCAATTGATTAATCCACGTACCGCAACTACGTTACCAGCAAGTGTTTTGCCGACGTTACGTCAGATTTTATATGGCGCTTTACACAATGTTTTTTTAGTAGCGTTGTTGTTGGTAATAGCTGCAGTAATCGTTAATTTTTTTGATCGTAAGCAGATTAACTAGCGCTTTTCGATCGCAATCAACATTGGTGGGTGGTTAATTTGATTAATAAATTGATACTGCATTACGTGAAAGTCGGTTTGGGGAAGGCGGGTTACAAAATTTAAAACGGCTTGTTGTTCTTGTTGGCTTCCGTGATGACCGACGTAAACCACTAGGAGCAAGACACCATGGCGGCGTAAGTTTGCTAGCAATTTTTGCATGGCAATTACCGTGGTCTGAGCGGTAGTTGCCAGCTGATGGTCGGCGCCTGGTAAATAGCCAAGATTAAAAATTGCGGCGGCAAGCGGTTCTTTAACGTAGTGATCGGCATTCTCGTGTCCAGTATTTATGAGGCTAACTGGTGTTTCGACGTGATGATTTTCTAACAATGCTCGAGTAGCCTGGATGGCTTTTTTCTGAATATCAAAGCTATAGACATGACCATGATGACCGACTAACTGAGCTAAAAAAAGGGTATCATGCCCATTCCCAGCCGTTGCATCGACAACGGTATCACCAGGATGGACACTTTTAGCTAAAAGATCATGACTGGTTTGCAGTGCTGATTTTAAGTACATGGCAGGTTCCTTTCAGACTAGATAAAAAGACGTTTGAAACTTGTTTTTTGGCAATTGATTTGCTATCATTAATTTAATTATAGTTTAACTTAAATTGTTGAGATGAATTATTACGTTGAAGGTATTGGTCAGCGACTAGGTGGATGGTGTGAACCTAGCTTACCCTCTGCGGAACTTATCATTGAGAGTTAGCCGAATCGAGTAGGTTAATCGTTGTCCGCGTTAAGGAAACCAAGGGTCCCGGTTTTGCGGGGAATTTAGGTGGTACCGCGGTTTTTCGTCCTATAGAATGAAATGTTCTATGGGGCTTTTTTTATCGAGACAGGAGATGGATAAAGATGGTTTATGATCACAATAAAATCGAGGCAAAATGGCAGCATTACTGGGAACAAAATCAAACTTTTCAAACGGAAAATAGTCCCAAACCTGAGCAAGAGAAGTATTATGTCTTAGACATGTTTCCCTATCCATCTGGACAGGGCTTACATGTGGGTCATCCAGAGGGTTATACTGCAACTGATATTATGGCACGATTTAAACGGATGCAGGGAAAGAATGTTCTACATCCCATGGGTTGGGATGCTTTCGGCCTTCCAGCAGAGCAGTATGCTCTAAAAACTAAACATAACCCAGGAAGCTTTACTCAACAGAATATTGCTAACTTTAAGCGTCAAATTAAATCACTTGGCTTTTCTTATGATTGGAGTCGAGAGGTTAATACGACTGATGCAAGTTACTATAAGTGGACTCAGTGGATTTTTGAAAAGCTCTATGAAAAGGGCTTGGCGTATGAAGATGAAATTGAAGTTAACTGGGCTCCTGATTTGATGGGAGGAACGGTGGTTGCCAATGAAGAGGTCGTTAATGGAAAAACTGAGCGAGGTGGTTATCCGGTCTATCGTAAGCCGATGAAACAATGGGTTTTGAAAATCACGGCGTATGCAGATCGCTTACTTGATGACCTCGAAGATCTCGATTGGCCAGAAAGTATCAAACAGATGCAACGAAATTGGATTGGTCGTTCAACTGGAGCGCGGATCACTTTTCCAGTGGTTGATTGTCAAGACACCATCGACGTCTTTTCTACTAGGGCGGACACGTTGTTTGGGGCAACTTATTTAGTTCTTGCACCTGAAAATGAACTAGTTGACCGCCTGACTAGTTCTGAACAACAAGCAGCCGTAGCCGATTATAGAAAACAAATTGCCTCAAAATCTGATTTAGAACGAACTGATCTTAATAAAGACAAGACTGGTGTTTTTATTGGATCATATGCTACCAACCCCGTAAATGGTAAGCATTTACCCATTTGGATTAGTGATTATGTACTATCATCTTATGGAACGGGAGCGGTTATGGCTGTTCCAGCTCATGATCAGCGCGACTATGATTTTGCTAAAAAGTTTGCGCTACCGATCATCCCAGTGATTGCCGGTGGAAACGTTGAAAAGGAAGCTTATACTGGTGACGGTCAGCACATTAATTCTGGTTTTTTGAATGGATTGGACCGCCAAACTGGTTTAGATAAGATGATGGAGTGGTTACAGGACCATCATGCTGGTAAATCTCAGGTGAATTACAAATTACGTGATTGGATTTTTTCACGGCAACGCTATTGGGGTGAACCTATTCCAGTAATTCATTGGGATGATGGCACGACTAGCTTGGTTCCAGAGACGGAACTACCACTAAGGTTGCCACAAACGGATGATTTAAAACCATCTGGAACCGGACAGAGCCCCCTTGCAAATCTGACTGATTGGGTAAATGTAACCGACTCACAGGGACGCCATGGGGTTCGTGATACCAATACCATGCCACAATGGGCGGGTAGTTCTTGGTATTACCTACGTTATATTGATCCTCATAATGATCAAATGATTGCGGATCCAGCAAAGCTAAAGTACTGGCTACCAGTTGATTTGTATGTCGGCGGTGCCGAACATGCAGTGCTCCATCTTTTGTATGCTCGCTTCTGGCATAAGTTTTTATATGATCTGGGGGTTGTCCCAACCAAAGAGCCATTTCAAAAACTAGTTAATCAAGGGATGATTTTGGGTACAAATCACGAAAAGATGTCTAAATCAAAAGGAAACGTGGTTAATCCTGATGAAATTGTAGCGGAGTACGGAGCTGATACGTTGCGCCTATATGAAATGTTCATGGGTCCGCTCGTGGAGTCAAAACCATGGAGTACCGAAGGACTTGCCGGGGCAAATCGCTGGATCAAACGTTTTTGGCGCCTCTTTATTGATGATGATAATCAAATGAGCGAATTTTTAACGACTGAGAATGATGGCAATTTGACTAAAATTTATCATCAGACTGTGCAGAAAGTCACTAATGATTTGGAAAAAATGCGGTTTAATACTGCTATTTCACAATTAATGGTTTTTGTTAATGCGGTTTATAAGGAACAAAAACTGCCAACTGAATATGCGACCGGACTCGTTAAACTACTGTCACCAATTACTCCCCATCTCTGTGAAGAACTTTGGCAACGTCTAGGAAATAAGAATTCGATTGCCTATGCTGACTGGCCTAGCTATGATGAACAGCAAACGGTTGCTGATCAAATTGAAATTGTAGTTCAAGTCAATGGCAAAGTGCGGGCTCATCTACAGGTTGAGCCGAACATAAAAAATAGTGAACTACAAGAATTAGCACTTGCTAATCAGCATGTGAAAACAGCGGTCACAGGGAAAAAGATTCATAAAATAGTGGTAGTTCCTAGCAAAATTGTTAATATTGTAGCTAGTTAATAATCTGATTGCTTAGAATGTTGAAGGCGGGTTTGATTTTGAATAATGATTTTGATGAAGACGCAGTTCTAGCTGCCAAACAGGCGACGGCTTCGGAACACGGTCGTGCTCAAATGTTGAAGGGTTCAGCCTGGATGACAATTGGGAGTATTCTTTCAAGGATTCTTGGTGCGCTATATATCATTCCATGGCGCTTGATTTTTGGCGCTTCATTATTTCCAATTGCGAATTCACTATATACGCAAGGATATAACATCTATAGTTTTGTATTGATTGTTGCAATTGCAGGGATTCCATCTGCGATTGCAAAACAAGTTGCGCATTACAATGCTTTAAATGAGTATCAAATTGGAGTTAAGCTGTATCAGCGTGGACTCATGTTAGCAGTTGGTATGGGGATTATTAGCGCTTTGATTCTATGGCTAGGAGCTCCATTTTTAACTAACGGAGATGCTAATGTAATTCCTGTAATTCGGTCACTAGCATGGGCAGTTCTGATTATTCCAACCATGAGTTTGACCCGTGGATTTTTTCAAGGATATGAAGACATGGCACCCTCAGCTCTGTCGCAGTTTGTGGAACAGCTGGCTCGGGTTATCTATATGTTATTGTCTGCTTTCGTTATTTTACGGGTGTTCAATGGCAGTTGGGTTACCGCAGTGGCACAATCAACCTTTGCTGCTTTTATTGGTGCTATCTTTGGCTTGCTAGTACTCGGTTGGTATTATTGGCGACGGCATGATTATTATCAGCAATTAATAGCGCAGAGTAGCAACAAACTAAGTGTACCAACGCGTCAATTGTATCGCGAAATTATTATGCAAGCAGCTCCGTTTGTGATTTTAGGAGCAGGTGTAACCATTTTTTCTTTGATTGATCAATTTACCTTCTTCCCGATTATGCAAGCTACCACCAAGATCTCAATGCAAGCTTTGCAGGTGAATTATGCAATCTTTGCGGGCAATGCCAATAAACTGACTATGATTGTGATTTCGCTTGCGTCTTCGATTGCAATTACGATGGTTCCGATGTTATCGGCAGCCTTTACCCGCAAAAATGGTCAAGAAGTTCGTTATCAGTTTTCAAATGCATTAATTTTATTTGAATTTGTGATGCTCCCGGCGGCGCTGGGGATGGCTGCAGTTGCGGGTCCTCTAAACAGAACCTTCTATGGTACTTCTAATATGAATTTTAGTAGCAATATTCTATCATTTTCTGCTCTGCAAGCGATTCCAGTGGGGCTGTTTGTGGTAGCGGCTGCCTTAATGCAGGGGGTTTCCCAAAACAAAAAGGCAGTAAAATTTTTTGTGATTGGAACGGTTGTGAAACTGTTGACGCAGTACCCATTGGTAGTCTGGATGGGAGCTTTTGGAACCTTACTATCAACGATCTTGGGTTTTTCGCTAGCTAACTATTTAATCTTGCGAGTGTTAAGTCGACAGTTCGGGATTGAAACTGGTCGAGTTGTTCAAAAAACCGCTGAAATTTTATTATTTTCTTTGGTGATGTATGTCGTATCCTTAGTGGGTGTTTATGCTCTGAACTTCTTGATTGGTTTGGTAGGAAATCCGTTTGGCTCGCTAGCAAGCTTTTTTGTGACAGTGGTTGTTGCTTGCATGGGGGGCATGGTGTATATCTATCTAACTTTAAAAACACATGTTGCTGATGAAGTATTGGGTCAAAAAGTGCAACGTCTCCGTGATGGACTGCACATTAAAAGCTAATTTAAGTAAAAAACAGGGCAGAGATCGTTCAACGGTCTCTGCCCTGTTTAGTTTGATTTTAAAGTGATAGTTTCTGTTCGTGCTGTTTCATAAAGGTAGGTAATGCGGCTGAAATTTGATGTGGCAGGACAACATATTGGGTGGTGGCCAGTTGTTCAGCAATGGCACTGTGGGTATAGACAGCGCTAAGTAAGGCATTTTGGACATCAGTAAACTGGGCAAGGAAACCCGTAATGATGCCAACCAGAGTATCTCCCATTCCTCCAGTTGCCTGGGCTGGGGTCCCAACGGTGTTTTCATAGCAATCGGTAGGGGTATAGACACAAGTTCGATGGGACTTTAAAACGAGATAGCCAGATTGTGACCCTAAAATTTGTTGAAAGGCAATCCGATTTTTCGTGGTAGTTTGTTGGGAGACCTGCAAACCAGAAAGTCGTTCCCATTCGATTTGATGTGGTGTCAGGACGATTGTAGCGGTTGGCAGTGCTAACTGATGGTTTGCGATTAAGGTTAGTGCTGATCCATCTAGGATGAGGATTTGATCAGCAGTAATCATGGCTAAAATTGCTTTCAAGATATGTAGTGCTTGATCTGAGACCCCTAGTCCTGGACCAATGGCCACTACTTTTGCCGTCTTTATAAGTTGCGATTGTTGTTGCTGATAATCAGCCGTCATGGCTTCTGGCACCCAATTATGCACACTTGCAAAATTGATGGGATCAGTTAGGGTGGTAGTTAATCCGGTTCCGGCATACACGGCACCCAGAGTGGCCATGATGATAGCTCCGCCAAATTGCTGATTACCGCCTACCAATACTGCTTTTCCATAGGTTCCCTTAAAACTAGTATTCGGCCGAATCCGAATTGTTTGTGGTAAGATTGCTGATGTAATCTTTTGCATAATAGTTCACCTCTTGTTTAGTATAGCACGAGCTCTTGCATAAGAAATTAACACAGAAAAGGATGATTAAAATGGATTGGAAAGCAGCTGCAGCCGCCCTACAACCTGAATATTTGGCTGACTTAAAAAAATTAGTAGCAATTGATAGTTCTCGTGACGTAGAACATCAGACGGATGAATTTCCGCTTGGTCCGGGTCCTGCCCATGCGTTACAACAATTCTTAGCATTTGGGGAACGAGATGGGTTTGTTACTAAAAATATTGATAACATCGTTGGTTATATTGAGTACGGTAGTGGTTCTGAATATTTTGCGGTGTTGGGACATGCAGATACGGTTCCCGCTGGAAAGGGTTGGACGACTGATCCATTTAAACTTGAAGTTAGTGGTGATAACCTGATTGGGCGAGGTACTTCAGATGACAAGGGTCCGGCCCTTGCCGCTTACTATGCTTTGCGAATCTTAAAAGCTAATGGGATCCACCCTATGCGTAAAATTAGATTAGTTATTGGAACTGACGAAGAAACCAACTGGACTGGGATGAAACGTTATTTTGAAACTCAACCAGCTCCTTGCGGTGGTTTTTCTCCAGATGCTGAATTTCCATTGATAAATGGAGAAAAAGGTAACACAAGTTTTGAAATTAAATTCCCTCAAACCCAAGATAGCGTTGTGCCCCAATTAAAATCTTTTCAAGCCGGGTTGAAAGAAAATATGGTTCCTCGGGATGCCACTGCGGTGTTGACTAGTGATGAACCGCAAACAGTGGTGAAGGCTTTTAATGATTTCTTACAAACAGTTCCGGTCACTGGAAGTAGCGAAACAGAATCTAATCTGATTCGGTTAGCAATTGTAGGAAAGGCAGCCCACGGAATGGAGCCTAAAAAAGGTTTGAATGCTGGAACATATTTAAGCTCGTTTTTGGCTTCGCAGTCATTAGATCCGGTCGGACAGAAGTTTGTTACTTTCATTGCCCAAAAGCTGCATGATGATTCTCGAGCGGTAAAATTAGGCTTGAATTTCACTGATGAAGTCATGGGGGATCTAACCATGAACGTTGGTCAGATGCAATATACAAATGATACTGGCGGTCTGATTAACACTAACTTTCGTTATCCGCAAGGGGTTGATCCAAATCGAATTGCACAGCAGCTTCAGGCAGCAACTGCTACAGCAACCGTACGACAAATCAGTAATATGCAACCTCATTTTGTAGCAATCGATGATCCGTTGGTTGAATCATTAATGGAAGTTTACCGAAAACAGACTGGTCGTTACCATGATCAACCAGAAGTAGTTGGTGGTGGAACTTATGCACGTCTAATGGAACATGGAGTTGCTTTTGGGGCATTGTTGCCAACGACAACTGATACGATGCATCAAGCAAATGAATTTCAGCCACAGTCGGACTTATTGCTAGCAATGTCAATTTACGCTGAAGCACTGGCAACAGTTACTGATAAATAATCATTGACAAATGATCGCGTTCAGATTATATTCATTGTCAAACGAATAAAGATAAACGGAACAGCAGAGTATAAAACAGGTTAATCTCAGAGAGTTTCTGGTTAGTGCGAAGAAATGATAACGGTTTTAGAAGATGGGCTGGGAGTTATTCTTACTAGTTATGGTAGGAACGGGATGGATGCCGATATTAAATCCGGTGAGATCCAGTTTGATGCTGGGAACTAAGGTGGTAACGCGAGAGCACTCGTCCTTTATGGATGGGTGTTTTTTCTTTTTAAACTTTTTAGGAGAATGAAGATGCGACTAAAAAAACATTGGATTTGGGGCGGAGTTTTGCTGATGATTTTTGTTTTGGGCTACTTTAGCTTTGGAAACAATCGTTCTCAGCAAAAAAATACCATTCGGGTTGGCATTATGGCAGGGTCACAATCTGAACAAGAAATTTGGAATACAGTAGCTGCGACAGCAAAAAAAAGGTATGGGTTAAATGTCCAGTTTCAGACCTTTACTGATTACAGTCAACCGAATGCAGCCTTGAGCAGCCATAATATTGATGTTAATGCATTTCAAAACTATCCGTTTTTAAAGCTTTGGAATCAAAAACACCACACCAACATTACAGCGGTTGGCGATACTATTATTGAACCAATGCGAATATATTCTTACCAAGCTAAGCGGCTTAATGATCTGCCAACGAAAGCTACAATTACGATACCTAATGATACCAATAATGAATCGCGGGCACTATTTTTATTGCAGAGTGCGGGATTAATAACACTGAAACCACACGTTAAAATCGCTACTTTACAATCAATTCAGTCTAATCTCAAGCAGCTCAAAATTAAGGAAGTTGATGCTAGTCAGACGGCCCGTTCATTATCTGATGTGTCAGCGGCAGTGGTTAATGGAAACTATGCCCAAACTGCCAACTTAAATCCGCAGCGAGCTATTTTTTCAGAACCATTGCAAAAAAATGCGCACCAATGGATTAATTTTATTGCGGCTAACCAGGCTGATCGTAACAACCCCAAAATTCAAAAATTAGTAAAGGCATACCAATCTGAGCCAACCGCTCGTAAGATCAAACAGGTTTCTGGAACTAATCAAATTCCCGCTTGGAAATTAAATTTAAAGGAGTAATTAGCGATGGAACGTGCACAAAAAATTCAAATTCTGCAAAATATTATTAAAATAAAATCAGTTAACGGTAATGAAAAAGCGGTGTTGCGTTACTTATCGTCCGAGTTACGTAATTTTGGCATTGAGAGTACGCTACTCCCATTTGCTAATGAACCGGAGCGAGCCAATTTATTGGTAGAAATTGGGCAAGGCAAAGATCCCCGAGTATTAGGTCTGACGGGTCATGCTGATACAGTGGCAGTTACCAATGATGATGATTGGAAATTTCCACCATTTTCCGCCACCATTTTGGATGACAAGCTGTATGGACGAGGTGCGGCAGACATGAAAAGTGGGTTGGCGGCTGAAGTGATTGCTTTGATTGAACTAGTTGAAAAGCAGCAAGAACCAGCAGGGATCGTGCGCTTATTGCTCACTGCAGGAGAAGAATTTGGAGCACCAGGAGCCTATCAATTTTTGCCAGAAAAAATCAAAGATTTATCGGCGCTGATAGTTGGGGAAGCAACTGATGGGAATGTTACATTTGCGCACTCCGGCAGTATTAACTATCGGATTACTAGTCAGGGGAAACCAGCGCATAGTTCAACCCCAGAGCTTGGAATTAATGCGATTACGGGACTTGCTAAGTTTTTAGCGGTAGAGGCACACTTGTTTGACAAAGCTCCTCACGACGAAGTTTTGGGTGAAGTTCAGCATAGTGTCACTGTAATCGAAGGAGGGAATCAGGTTAATACAATTCCAGCACGAGCCACCCTCTTAGGAAATGTACGACCAACTACTAGTTTTGATAATCAGGCAGTGATTAGCACGATTCAAGCAGCTCTAGATAGAATTAATCAAGAATCTAGCTACAAATTGAAGTTTGAACTATTACATGATTTTTATCCAATTGAAACGGAAGCAAACCATGCTTTTGTGCAACTAGCTTTGAAAATTAGTCAAATGAACTATCAAGATCGGAAACCAAAATTAATTGTTAATAATGGGGCGAGTGATGCCAGCGTATTTGTACAAACTAATCCAAAAATGCCAGTAATTCTGCTTGGGCCTGATAAAGATCAGTCATCTCATCAAATTGATGAACACACGACCATTTCAAGTTATCTAACCACGATTGCCATCTACGAACAGTTAATCACTGACTATTTTCGCGAATCATCGGCGGACTGATCTAGCTAATCTATTGTACGATTAAAGTCAGGTGTTGACGATAAAATTAAAAACAGCCGTGGGATATAACGAGATGCACGGCTGTTTTTAATAGACTTTTAGGGTTTTCAAACTGAGAATTTTTAATTAGATGGACGCTAGTTTTTGATCGATTTTTTTCAGGACAATTTCGGTATTTTTAGCATCACTTAAATCATATTTTTGTAGATTAAGCATCATTTTTGGACCAAGATCATATTCTTGATACCATGTTTGGTAAGCTAACCACATTTTGTAATAATATTTTTCTAATTCGGGATTTCCCTCAAACTGTTCATAGTCCCGCCCGCGTTTTTTGATACGGGCAAGAATAGTAGGAAAATCTGTTGCTGCATAAACTAGTAAGTCGGGATGCTTTTTTGGTAACTCGTTCAATTCTGACATCATGTTGTCGAGCAGTTTGAGATAAACGCTTAACTCAATGTCAGAAATATTGCCAGCTGCATTATTTTCACGAGTAAAAAGTGCATCTTCATAAATTGAACGGTCTAAGACATTATTATCATCGTTGAGCGCTTGTTTTATCATAGCAAAACGCTTGTTTAAAAAATATATTTGTAATAAAAATCCATATTGTTGTGGATTTTGATAGTACAATGGAAGCACCGGATTATCACCAACGGGCTCAAAAAAAGGTTTGGTTCCTAAGTGGTTTGCGATTAGACTAGTTAGTGTAGTTTTACCGACACCGATCATTCCTGCTGTAATTATCACCATAATAGCTCCTTTTTACTGATGATCTTAGTATAGCATGCTCTATTTTTGGCGGTAAATAGCTGTGAAATAAAGTTTACTAATATGATATTCTAGGAGTGATTAGTTTTGATCAAGATAGTGGTTGCACAAGTATTACAGAAATCTAATAGTTTTTTGCTATTTGGTCTTAGTAACAATGTCATTGGATTTTTTTCTGGTAAAAGCTGGAAGTTACTAATGCTACTTGTCATGATTGCAGTAGTAATTCGAATGGTTTTAACTCCGATAGTGATGCTGATTTTTCAAAAGCTGGATAAGCAGCGCTCCGATGACGTAGCCAATAAAAAGCAGGGGGAACAGGATGAAAAATAGATCACTACTCTGGCAGTATATAATGAGAACCCTGATTTTAGTAGTTTTAATTACAATGGTTTTATTTGTTTCTTCGCCAGTCATCTATCTAGCAAACCATTCGACTAGTATGGCAATACAAATTGTCACTGGAATTGTTTACATAGCCGGATTTTTGATTGCGATTGCGATAGCTTGGCAAGCTTATCAGTCAGTCTGGAAGCAGTCCACGCACCGCCTAACAATCACAGACGTTGGGTTAGTGATAAAAACTTGGATTTTATTTTATGTAATTGAAGTTTTGATGCAGATTTTAAATGAATTGGTTTTTCATCAAGTCGGAACTAAAAATGACCAAGCAATTTCTCATTTGTTACGATCAAATCCGACAGTTCTCTTGTTATTGAGTTTCTCCGTGATTTTTTTGTCTCCGGTTTTAGAAGAACTGGTGTTTCGGGGGTATTTAATTCGCGGTGTTTTTGATAGATTTCCAAAGTGGCTCTCATTAGTTGCCAGTGGCTTGATTTTTTCTAGCGGACATTTAAGTTCTAATATTATTAGTTTTTTTATCTATGCTTTTTTGGGAATGTTATTAGCTTATGTATATTTTAAATCTGAAAAGATCGAAGTAGCAATTATGGTTCATTTTCTAAATAATCTGTTGGCAACGATCCTAATGATTATCTCCTTATACAAAGTGAAAGGATGATTTGGAATGGATATTAGTGAATTTAACTACTATAACAATTTAAAAAATCGACTTGCAAAGGTTGCTTTAGAAATAAAAATCACAGAGCAAGAATATTTGCAAAATATGAAAAATCTCCCGCAGTTACTCAATGACAATGATGTAGCAACGGTTTCTGATCTAGCTCTGGTATATCATCAGGGGAACGATGATCAAGTTGCCGAGGAAATTAAGATGGCACTCGAACATCATGATCGCAACTACCTCTTGAAACACGTAACGTGGTTTTCGGATCCAACCGCAACAAACCTTGCTGCATTGACATCAGAGCAAAAACAGGTTGAAGCGGAGTTAGCTGATGCAGTTTCTTTTTACAAATCATTTGTGCTACCCATCATTCAGAAAATGAAAAAGAACCGCCTTATTCGGATTGATGAGATTAAATCAGACGGTGGTAGCTGTGATACAATCATAAAAATCGATTATTTTTCAACGATTGATGATTTTCGTGAAGACTTTCAGGGAGCTGATTTTGTCACTAGTGTGATTGAAGATTTGTTAGAACGCCATGCATCATTGCATATTCTAATCACTAATAATCAAAACCCGAACCCGTATGATGTAACCGTTACCCCAAAAACAGATGTCAGATAGGAGAAGACCATGGTTGATAAGCGAGACTATAAATATCCGGATACCCAAGCGTATAATTTTGTGATAAAAACTTTAAATGACAACGGGGTCACTGTTCGGGATATTGCCCAAGTGACCTATAATTTACAAAAATCCTATATAAAAATTCCAAGCATGGAGTATGTCGATAAGATCGTAATCGATGTTTTGCACAAACGTGAAGTTTTAAATAATGCGATGGTGGGTTTAGAAATTGACCGCTTAGCAACGCAACATAAATTAGAAGAGCCATTACAGAGTATTGTTGAACATGATTTGGGTGTTTTCGGAGTCGATGAAACCCTTGCGCTCGGCATAGCAAACATTTATGGCACCATCGGAATTACAAATTATTGTGGTCTAGATACAAATAAGCAGGGAATCGTAAAAAAGCTTGATCAAGCGCAAGATCGAGTAACTACTTTTATTGATGATTTGGTTGGTTCGGTGGCTGGAGCCGCCTCGGCTAAAATCGCTCACGAAAATTCATAGTTGCTTAATCAATCTGATCACGGTATAGACCGACCACTTTTCCAAGGATGGTACATTCAGTTAGGATGATGGGTGTCATGCTGTCATTTTCTGGTTGGAGTCGAAAATGGTCGCTTTCTTTATAAAACCGCTTACACGTAGCTTCACCTTCATCATTCATAGCAATTACAATCTCACCATTTTCTGCATTGGGAGTTCGCTCTACAATGACTTGGTCGCCGTCTAGGATGCCAACATTGATCATGCTTTCGCCGCTGATGGTAAGCATAAAGAGATCTTGATGCAGGTGTTTTAAGCTGTCGGGGATGGGAAAGTAGTCAGTCGCCTCTTGAACGGCCAAAATCGGGTTTCCGGCTGCAACGGTTCCAAGTAACGGAATTTTTGTAGCTGTAGTCGGTTGTTCGACTCCTAAAACATCAATCCCGCTCGGAGTAATTTCAATTGCTCGAGGTTTGGTGGGATTTTTAGTTAAAAGCCCTTTTTTTTGCAAACGAGCCAAATGACCGTGCACTGTTGAGGCAGAAGATAAGCCGACGCCGGCTCCAATTTCGCGAACGGTTGGTGGATAACCCTGTTTTTTTACCTCGTCATAGATAAATTGTAAAATTTGAATTTGTTTTGAATTAGATGACATGTGACACCTCAATGTTTTTTGGTATGTTAATAGTAGCATAATTGACCATGATTGCAAACGTTTGTTCGTGCTTGAGCATTGTCTTTTTGGGATCTTTCATGCTATGATAGGAATATATTTTAAAAGGGGAGTGTCGTGATGGCTGAGGACGAAGAACTAAAAAAAATCATCCCAAGAATTAATGAGTTAGCTCATAAAGCAAAATCCGAAGGTTTAACCACTGCAGAAACAGCAGAGCAAGAAAAATTGCGCCGTCAGTATTTAGAACGATTCAAGTCCAACTTTAGAAATCAGGTTGAGCTTACTCGTGTTTTTGATAAAAATGGAAATGAAATCACTTCGGAAAAAGTAAAGGAAGTTCAAAGAAATAAAGATTTACGTGACAACTAGGGAAGGGGAACTCGATAATGTCGACTTTCATTTGGATTTTATTAATTATTTTGGCAGCCGTTGCTGGAGCGGCTGTTGGCTTCTTTGCAGCCCGCAAGTACATGGAAAAGTATTTAAAGGATAATCCGCCAATCAACGAAGAACAGTTGCGAGCAATGATGTTACAGATGGGACAAAAGCCCTCCAAGAAAAAACTAAATCAAATGATGATTGCCATGAAGCGTAACGCGAAGGCATAACAAAAAAACAACCAACTCAATTATCTAGTTAATTGAGTTGGTTGTTTTTTAATGGGGCATTTTACTAACATCCTTATACACGTAATTTGGATTGATTTCATTGTCTAATTCTTTAAAAGCAGCGGTCATTTGGGTTTCAATCTTTTGCTGAGCCGCTTCGTTTAGTTTCAGCCCCTTTTCAATATAAATGGGGTTACCAAAGTTAATGAAAGCCTTATTTCTGCAAAAAGCTGCTTTCAAGGTCAGAGGCCCCTGATAAACGACTGGAATCATAGGCACTCCAGCAGCCTGGGCGATGAATGCAGCACCGCCCTTAAGTTTGCTGGAGTGACGGGTGCCAGAGGGGAACATCATTACGGATAAATCAGTTTTTCGTAAAGTTTTGATTGGTTTTTTAACCACCGAAATCCCTGGATTATCACGATCAACGGGCTCAACATGACATTTTTTCAGACACCAAGCAAAAATACGGTTTTTAAACAATTCTTTTTTAGCGAGAAAGTAAAATTGTTTGGGGAGAAGATTTACGGTGAAGAACAGCATATCAAACCAGGTGCGGTGGGGAGCAATTAACACATAGTTTCCTTGGGGAATTCGGTCTTTGTTAGTAACTTTAGTTTTTCCATTCAGAATCCAAATGATAAATTTAATGAGTGAGAATATAATCGAGTAAAACAAGCTTCTCATCCTTTCTTTTGAGAGGTACAATTGGCATTATATCATCTTTACGGGTTTAGAAATTGAAAGGATTTTTTGATGGATCACATTCAATTATTTCCTGGCGAACGAATTGATCAATTATACAGTCAGAAAATAAAAATTATTCAAAGTTCAGCTGTTTTTTCGTTTTCACTTGATGCCGTTCTTTTAGCTGATTTTGCCCAGGTACGCACTAGTTCAAAGGCTCAAATTGTTGATCTCTGTGCAGGAAATGGGGCAGTGGGGTTGTTTGTAAGTCAAAAGACACATGCTAAAATTACCGAAATCGAAATTCAGCCCGAGCTCTGTGATATGGCTAGGAGAAGTGTCACATTAAATCGTTTAGAAGAACAGATTACGGTTTGTCAAGCAGATCTCAGCGATAGTTTACAATTTTTTACTAAAGAATCCGTTGATAATGTATTGGTAAATCCCCCTTATTTTCCAGTAGCTGCCACTAGCCTAAAAAATCCAAACCAGCATTTGGCGCTAGCACGACACGAGATTGCTACCAATTTAGCCACGGTGGTGGCGATGAGCAGTAAGTTACTGAAAACCGGTGGTACGCTTTTTTTAGTGCATCGGCCAGAGCGACTAACCGAAATTTTAGCAACTTTAGTCCACGAGCGCTTGGTTCCAAAACAAATGCAATTGATCTATCCTCGTATGGGGCAAGCGGCCAATTTAGTATTAATCTCAGCAAAAAAAGACGGCAGACCTGGCGGGTTGAAAATTAAATCCCCAATTGTAACCTATGAAGGAGACAAGTATAGTCCATACTTGCAGCGGTTGTTGTATGCCAAATAAGAAATATTTTATGTATGTATTACTTTGTGGTGATGGCTCATTTTATGGCGGATTTACCACCGATGTTTTGCGACGCTTGCATCAGCATCAGCAGTGCTGTGGTGCTAAATATACCAAGAGCCGACAACCGGTTAGTCTATTGTATAGCTGTCAATTTGCAACTAAGCATGAAGCTTTACAAGCAGAATATCAGTTTAAGCATCAGAGTAGACGCAGTAAGGAAAAGTTTTTGCGGGATCACCAAATTCATTGGTAGTTTAAAGCAGTTACTGAACTTGCCACTTGTATTTTTAATCAAGTGTTTGTATAATTGGTATCGGTATTAATTTACTAATACGCACTCAGACGGTTTTATTCAATAGTGCTCAATGAGTTTTGAATATAAGTCTGGGGAGGTCTAACTATATTTTGGAGGTTTTATTATGGCTGTAGTATCAATGAAACAGTTGTTGGAAGCAGGGGTTCATTTTGGACACCAAACTCGTCGTTGGAATCCTAAGATGGCGAAATATATTTTTACCGAACGAAACGGGATTTACATCATTGATTTACAAAAGACGGTTAAGTTGCTTGGAGTCGCCTATGATTTCTTGAAAAAAGAAGCTGCAGATGATGCCGTTGTATTGTTTGTTGGAACTAAGAAGCAGGCACAGGACTCGATTGAAGAGGAAGCTAAGCGAGCTGGTTCTTTCTATGTTAATCATCGATGGTTAGGTGGAACTTTAACTAACTGGGATACGATCCAAAAACGAATTAAGTATTTAAAGCAGTTAAAGAAGATGGCCACTGATGGAACCTTTGATCGGTTGCCCAAAAAAGAAGCTTCCTTATTAGCAAAACAAACAGAAAAATTGGAACGCTTTCTTGGTGGTATCGAAGATATGCCTAAGCTTCCTGATGTGATGTTTATTGCTGATCCACACAAGGAACAGATTGCTTTGAAAGAAGCGCAAAAATTAAATATCCCTGTGATTGCAATGGTTGATACTAACACTGATCCTGATGGAATTGATTATGTGATTCCTTCTAATGACGATGCGATTCGAGCTATTCGACTGATTACTGCTACGATGGCAGATGCGATTATCGAAGGTCGTCAGGGTGAAGATGAAGTTAGTGAAGAAAGCTTTGAAAAAGCTGATTCAACTAGTGAATCTGAAGATAAATAAGCAGTTAATGGCTGACTTTGCTGAGACCAATGCGGCCTAGCAAGTTGGCTTTTTTAATCGATATATATATATATATAAAGGAGAGTTAGTTATGGCAAATATTACAGCAAAACAAGTTAAAGAATTACGTGACAAAACTAGTGCCGGCATGATGGATGCTAAAAAAGCACTGGTGGAGGCAGATGGTGATCAACAAAAAGCAATTGATATCTTACGTGAAAAGGGAGTTGCCAAAGCACAAAAAAAGAGTGGGAACACTGCTGCTGACGGATTAACTCGGGTTGCTATCCACGATGACCGCGCTGCAATTGTAGAAGTAAACTCCGAGACGGATTTTGTGGCTGCAAACGATGATTTTAAAGATTTAATTGATGCAATTACTGATCAAATTGCGTTAGAGCAACCGGCTAATTTAGAGGCTGCTAATGAGCTTCACCTTGAAGATGGGAAAGTTCAAGATGAAATTATTCACACTAGTCAAATTACAAATGAAAAGATCACTTTACGTCGGTTTGAAACAATGACAAAGACTAGCGATCAAAGTTTTGGAGCTTACCTCCACAATGGTGGACAAATTGGTGTGTTGGTTAAATTAGACGGAGCTAATTCTACGATTGCTAAGGATGTAGCAATGCATGTGGCTGCGGAAAACCCAGAATTTTTAACGAAAGATGACATCTCCAAAGAACGCCTTGAGCACGAAACCGAAGTTTTGAAAAAAGAGGCTCTGTCAGAAGGGAAACCTGCTAACATTGTTGAAAAAATGGTTGTTGGTCGTTTGAACAAGTTTTTGGCAGGGATTTGCCTGGCAGACCAACCATTTGTAAAAGATCCTGATCAAACCGTTGGCGAATATGTGAAAGCAAATGGTGGTAAATTAGCCGGCTTTGTTCGTTACCAGGTTGGTGAAGGAATTGAATCGGCTTCAGAAGCTGAAGACGAATAATTATGAGAGTTGGCGGGTTCGCCGACTCTTTTTTTGTGGCTAGAATGCATGCTGTTGTTCTAAAAATATTTATGCTAAAATTAAACCATCATGGAATATTTCAGGGGGAAAATTTTAATGTCTGAGTTAAAATATAAACGAATCATTTTAAAGCTAAGCGGGGAAGCGCTGGCTGGAGAAAAGGGATTTGGGATTAATCCTCCGGTAATTAAAAAAATTGCTAAAGAGATTCACGATGTTTATAACCAAGGAATTCAGATTGCAATTGTCGTTGGTGGTGGCAACATGTGGCGTGGCGAAGCTGGTGCTGAAATGGGCATGGAGCGTTCCCAAGCTGATTATATTGGGATGCTATCAACAATTATGAACGGTTTGGCATTACAAGATAACCTCGAATCTGAGGGAGTTCCAACAAGATTACAGACTTCAATTGAAATGCGACAGATTGCAGAACCATACATTCGGCGAAAAGCAATTCGTCATCTTGAAAAGGGACGAATTGTTATTTTTTCTGGTGGAACTGGAAACCCTTATTTTTCAACAGATACAACCGCAGTTTTGCGGGCGGCTGAAATCGACGCCGATGCAATTCTGATGGCAAAAAATGGAGTTGATGGCATCTATTCGGCTGATCCCAAAACCGATGCTTCGGCTATTAAGTATGATAAATTAACTCAACTTGATATTTTGAATAAAGGCTTGCAGGTAATGGATTCAACGGCAAGTTCCCTATCGATGGACAATAACATTCCATTGGTAGTTTTCAATTTAAACGAGCCGGGGAATATTAAACGAGTTGTTCATGGTCAAAATATTGGAACAATTGTGGAGGGGAAATAATTTATGGCAGGACAGCAACAGTTAGTTAAAGATGCACAAGATAAAATGAAAAAGAGTAATTCAGTATTAGCAACCGATTTAAGTCAGATGCGAACGGGACGAGCTAATGCCAACGTATTAAAACCGGTTCGCGTTGATTATTACGGTGCTAGTACGCCACTAAATCAAGTCGCATCGATTTCAATTCCGGAAGCACGGATCATCATGGTGACACCTTATGATAAGAATTCATTAGGAGACATTGAACGTGGGATTTTGGAAGCTGACTTGGGATTAAATCCGATGAATGATGGTGACAACATTCGAATTGAGATTCCCCAGTTAACTGAGGAACGGCGTCAAGAAATCGCTAAAAAAGCTAAGGCAGTTGGAGAACAGACCAAAGTAGCAATTCGTAACATTCGACGTGATAGTATGGATTTAGTTAAAAGACAAAATAAAAGTGATGAACTTAACGATGATGAGGCTCATGATTTAGAAAACCAGATTCAAACGGCAACGAATGATGCCATTAAAAAAGTTGATGAGATTGTAAAAGATAAGCAACAGTCAATCATGACTGATTAGCTTGGGATTGAAACTATGAACGAACAACCGCAAGAAATTTTGCCTGGAACGCCTGCTTTCGATAGGATGGTTTTTCGGTTAAAGAAAACACCAACTGCAGATAATATTGCAGTGTTTGATTTTTCTAGTCAGCGGCTAGTCCGATTGGAGCCGCAAGTGTATACAATGCCAGCTTGCCTGACCCATCAATTGCAGATCTTTTTTTTGGTTACTAAAACTGTTCCTGGTGATTGGGTAATGGCCTTCTCGCGGGCGACTATGGATGATCAAAATCAGGTGACTAATCTGTCAGCAGCACTACCAACGGGACAAGGCTTAAATCTGATTAGTGAGAACAACCCAGCAATAGCTAATCAGTTGCTACGGTATTTTCAAACATTAGCGGATGCAAATTATGGCGAATGGAAATTAATTGGTTAAAGGGTGAGATTTCTCATCCTTTATTTATGCTAATGATGGAGTAAATCATGGATCATGAATTAGATGAACACCGACTTCCAGCTCACGTTGCAATTATTATGGACGGAAATGGTCGCTGGGCACAGCAACGTCATTTGCCAAGAATTGCTGGACATAAACGGGGAATGAACGTCATTGAAGAAATTACAACAACTGCTAGTGATTTGGGAATCAAAGTTCTAACTGTCTATGCTTTTTCAACGGAAAATTGGAAAAGACCAGCGAAAGAAATAAAGTACATTATGAGTTTGCCAACGATTTTTTTTAAAAATTTTGTTCCTAAATTGATTAAAAACAACATCAAGGTAACAACAATCGGTGATGAATCAGCGCTACCACCAGCAACTCAAGCAGCAGTAACAGCTGCTAAGGAAGATACGAGTGAAAACACCGGGATGATTTTAAACTTTGCGATTAATTACGGCAGTCGTGATGAATTAGTTGAAGTAATGCAGAGGTTAGGTAGTTTTGTTCAGCAAGGAAAGTTACGTCCCGATCAGATTACAGCAGCAACCATTGCTTCCCAATTAGAAACAGCTCAATTTGGTGAAGCTGCTGATCCAGATGTAATTATTCGAACAAGTGGTGAGCAACGCTTGTCTAATTTTTTGTTATGGCAAGCTGCTTATAGTGAACTCGTATTCACGAATACGCTTTGGCCGGATTTCACCTCGGCAGATTTTATGGATTGCTTACTAGAGTTTCAAAACCGACATCGGCGCTTTGGTGGCGTAAAAAACAAATAGGAGAAGACCAATCATGAAGCAACGGACTATAACGGCAGTAATCGCTTTATTAATTTTTATTCCCATCATTATTTTAGGCGGAGTGTGGGTTAGCAGTGCGGCAGTCGGATTGGGCTTGCTAGCAATGGCAGAGATTTTCATCATGAAGAAGAAACTACTAATTTCTCCAGAGGCGTTAATTACGTTTGTTGGAGTGACTGCGATTATTATTCCCAAGGCTTTTTTAGGGTTTCTCCCCGCCGCATGGTCACCCTCCTTTTCATTTTATGTAGTAGTGATGTTATTATTACTAACAACGGTTTTTTCCAAAAATAAGTTTAACTTTGATGATGCCGGGGTATATACGTTAGCAATGCTATACATTGGAATGGGTTTTAATTATTTCATTACGGCTCGCCAGGAGGGACTGACAACCCTTTTGTATGCTTTGCTAATTGTTTGGTGTACGGACACAGGAGCTTACATGGTTGGAAAGTACTTTGGTAAGCATAAATTAGCTAAGCATATCTCTCCTAATAAAACTTGGGAAGGTTCCATCGGTGGAACAATTTTGGCTACGCTGATTGTTAGTATTTTTACCATAGTTTTTCCAATTGGAAATTTAACACTACTTCCTATGATTGCGACTACCATTTTATTATCTATTGGTGGTCAACTGGGTGATTTGGTTGAATCAGCGCTTAAACGTTACTATGGAGTTAAAGATTCCGGCAAAATCTTACCAGGTCATGGTGGGATTTTAGATCGTTTTGATAGTCTGTTATTTGTATTACCACTGCTACATTTATTTGGAATTATCTAGTTGAAAGGTATGTGAGGTTGTGTTAACTACCATTATCAGTTTTATTATTGTGTTTGGAATTTTGGTCTTTGTCCATGAGTTTGGTCATTTTATCGTTGCAAAACGAGCTGGCTTAATGGTGCGAGAGTTTTCAATTGGAATGGGGCCAAAACTGTTCTTTTATCACTATCATCAAACAACTTATACGTTGCGCCTTCTTCCGATCGGTGGGTACGTCTTATTAGCTGGCAATGATGACGATGAAGTTAATCAAATTAAGCCAGGGACAGATGTTCGGCTCCAACTAAATCAGGCGGGTATTGTAACTAAAATTGATTTGAGTCGCAATCAACAATTACTACAGGGAATTCCATTTCAGGTTGCCAAGGCCGATTTAGTTAATACCCTTGAGATTAGTGGATATGAAAATGGAGCTGAAGAAATAAAAAAGCAGTATCAAGTTGACCATGATGCGTTAATAGTTCAACCAAACGGAATCGCACTGCAGATTGCTCCCGTTGATGTCCAATTTCAAAATGCTCCGGTTTGGAAAAAGCTACTGGTTAACCTAGCTGGAATTGTTAATAATATTTTGTTGGCAATTGTTGCTTTTACAGTACTGGCTTTCTTGCAAGGTGGAGTTAGCAAAAATACCAATCAAATCCAGATTAGTAATGTAAAGCCCGCCATTGCAAAACAGGCTGGTTTACAAAATGGGGATCGCATAACAACAGTTAATGGACAGAAAACAGCTAATTTTACTGATCTTAGCCAGGCAATTAGCAAATTACCTGGAAAACGAGCTAAATTAACTGTCAAACGTGGCCAACAAGAGAAAGATGTAGTAGTAAAATTAGGTTCCAAAAAAGTTCAAAAACAACGAGTTGGCTATTTAGGGATTACCGCTGCAGTCGACCATAGCTTACGAGCAAAATTTCTAGCTGGATTTTCACGAACCTGGATGACAGCCAAACAGCTTTTTGGGGCACTGTGGTATATGGTTAGCGGTCATTTTTCACTAAATGATCTGGGTGGTCCGGTGGCGATTTTTGCCACCACCTCACAGGCAACTTCATATGGAATGGTTGGCGTTATTTCATTTTTAGCTTGGCTGTCAATTAACTTGGCGATCGTTAATCTGATTCCGATCCCCGCGCTTGATGGGGGCAAAATTCTTTTAAATGTCATTGAAATGTTACGTGGCAAGCCACTTTCAGAACGGTTTGAAACGTTGCTTACAATTGGGGGCTTCGTCTTTTTGATTGGGCTGATGCTCTTGGTAACGTGGAACGATATTATGCGGTATTTTATCCGTTAAATTAGAAGTGAGGAAAACTATGCGACAATCAAAAATATTAATTCCAACACAAAAGCAGGACCCAGCGGGAGCCGAAGCATTGAGTCATAAGTTGTTGTTGCGGGCAGGCTTTATTCGGCAAATCTCAGCGGGAAACTATGCGTACTTGCCACTAGCTTACCGGGTTTTAGCTCGAATTAAGACCATTATTAGAGAAGAGCTAGATCGCACGGATGCAACGGAAATGTTATTACCGACAATGATTCCAGCTGAATTTTGGAAAAAATCTGGTAGATATGCTGCTTACGGGCCCGAACTCTTTCGATTAAAGAATCGCCATGATACCGATTTTATTTTGGGACCAACGCATGAAGAAACAGTTACGGAACTGATTAAAGCAACAGTTAGTTCTTACAAAAAATTACCTTTAAATATTTATCAGATTCAATCTAAATATCGAGATGAGGATCGTCCTCGATATGGGTTACTCCGCAGTCGAGAATTTATGATGCTTGATTCTTACTCTTTTGCTGCTTCAGATGAAGACTTGGATCAGACCTATCGCGCTATGCGACAGGCTTTCACTAAAATTTTTGATCGAATCGGGTTAGACTATCAAAGCATTATTGGAGATAGCGGTAGCATGGGTGGCTCTGATTCAATGGAGTTTTCTGCACCAGCTGCTGTTGGTGAAGATACAATTGTGTACTCTGACAATAGTGAATATGCCGCTAATCTTGAAATGGCGACAAACTTAGTAATGAACAAAAAATCCCATGCTGAGCCCCAATCGCTTCAGGTGGTAGCAACTGCTAACTGTAAAAATGTAGCAGATGTTGCAGCGCTTTTAGAGGTTTCAACTGACCAAATTATCAAAAGTCTTTTGTATGATGTTGATGGGCAACTGGTCTTGGTTTTATTACGTGGATCACAAACAGTAAATGAAAATAAGCTGCAAAACTTTTTTAATGCCGATCGCCTTCAACTAGCAGATGCAATTGAAACAAAGGGGCAAGTGTTGCAAGATGGAACGCTTGCACTTCCTTCCAAAATGGTTGTCGTCGCTGATGAATACGTTCATGGGATGGTAAATGGTGTAATTGGGGCCCCAGCAATGGCAGTGATTGTTAACAGTCAGGGCGCTAAGTTGCCAAATGTAGACCTGACAACGGATCCTATTGGTAAACACTACACTGGTTTTAATCCCAGTCGTGATTTTCCTGACTTACAATATGGCGATTTTCGCATGGTTAATGAGGGGGATATTTCTCCTGATGGAAGCGGAGTATTGCATTTTACCAAGGGAATTGAGGTTGGACACATTTTTAAATTGGGTACTAGATATTCTACTAGTTTGGATGCTACGATCTTAGATGAAAATGGTCGTCAGCAGCCGGTTATTATGGGCTGTTATGGAATTGGCGTAAGCCGACTGCTATCAGCAGTTACTGAGCAACAAGCTGATGAAAACGGTCTAATTTGGCCACGGAGTATTGCTCCGTTTGATGTCCATGTGCTTCCAATTAACATTAAGGATGAGAAACAAAGAACTTTAGCTGAGCAAATTACCACTAATCTTGAAAATGATGGTTTGGAAGTACTTTTAGACGATCGGAAAGAACGCGCAGGAGTTAAATTTGCTGATGCAGATTTGATTGGAATCCCAATTCGGATAACTCTCGGCAAAAAAGTTGCAGAAGATATTGTTGAGGTTAAGATTCGTAAAACTGGTGAAACCATTGAGACGCGAGTTGATGATTTGAAAAATACAATTGATATTTTAGCTAAAAACATTTAAATGGCTAAGCCAGTTTTTACTGGCTTTTTTGCTTGCGAGGGAAGGAGAACGTTGTGCCTTTAGATCAAACTGAGACATTTAATAAACTACTTGATCAGTTGCAAATTCCAACTGAACAACGGTCAGTTTTCCAAGGTGGGAAGATTGAAGGGGTTATCGTCCACGAGAAATCGAAGTGTTGGGAATTTAATTTTTATTTCCCCGAAATTTTACCGTTTTCAGACTTTAACAATTTGGTTATGCAGTTAGAAACGGTTTTTACGCCGATTGCTCGAGTAGATTTTACTATCAAAACTACGCAATCCCAATTGGATGACCGTAAGCTCGGTGATTATTGGGATTGGGTGGTAACTCATGCTGACTTGCAGTCCAGCTTTGTTCAGGAGCTTTGTGATAAAAATGTCCCAAAATTAGATAACGATCACCGCGTAACTTTTTTAGCAGTCAATGAGATGGTTCAGCGTTTCTTAACTGAAAAGGGACTCGGTTCCATTGAACGTACCTATCAAAAAGTCGGTTTTCCTAAATTTAACATCCATACAATGGTTGATGACAGTGCCTCTCAAAAACAACTGGAGAATTTACAGACGCAAAAAAAGGCACGAGATGAGAAACTTGCTGCGCAAGCCCAGCAGGCAATGAATCAAACTACGGTTCAAAAAGAGGCCCACCAGCGGGGAAAAACAGCAGTAATTGGCAGAAAAATTGCTGACGGAAGTGAAACGACGCAGCTAGAACAAATTACTGATGAAGAACGGTCAGTAATAATTAATGGGTACGTTTTTGATCGTGAAGTCCGAAAGCTACGTTCTGGTCGTAAGCTACTCATCCTAAAGTTAACCGATTATTCATCGTCAATAACGGTTAAGAAATTTTCAAAGGATGACGAGGAAGCCCTTCAGTTTGATCAGCTACAAGTGGGGGACTGGTTGAAAATTCGAGGAACAATTCAAGAGGATAACTATGCACATGAGCTTGTTATGAATGCTTATGATATTAACCCAGTTGTTCATGAAAATCGTCAAGACCAAGCCGAACCCGCACAAAAACGGGTGGAGCTTCATCTGCACTCGAATATGAGTCAGATGGATGCGACCAATTCGATTACTGATTTTGTTAAGCAGGCGCATACCTGGGGACAACCAGCGCTTGCGATCACTGACCATGATAATGTTCAGGCATTTCCCGATGCTTTTCGTGCTGCAGAAAAATATCAAGTAAAGATGTTATACGGAATGGAAGCAAATGTAGTTGATGATGGTGAACCGATTGCTTACAATGATGCGCACCGATCATTAAAGGATGCAACTTATGTAATTTTTGACACTGAAACAACGGGATTATCGGCTGTTTATGATCGGGTAATTGAATTGTCAGCAGTTAAGATGCAAGGAAATCAGGTCATTGAAAAATTCGAAGAATTTATTGATCCCAAGTTTCATTTGTCAGAACAGACAACCAATTTGACATCGATCACTGACGAAATGGTGGCAGGTTCTAAAAGTGAGGCTGAGGTTTTTCGGCTTTTTCGGGAGTTTTGTGGTGACGCTATTATCGTTGGTCACAACGTTACGTTTGACATTGGATTTATGGATACTGGTTATCGTCGGCATGACATGGAAGAAATCAAAAATCCAATCATTGATACGCTCACACTCTCCCGCTTTTTATATCCTGATTTTAAAAGTTATCGATTAAATACACTAGCCAAAAAATTTGATGTAGCCTTGGAACATCATCACCGCGCGATTTATGATGCTGAAACGACGGGAAAATTAAATTATTTATTTTTAAAAGATGCTGAATCCGAATATCATATTGAGTTTCATGATCAATTAAATGAACATATGACAGAAAATGATGCTTATAAGCACGCTCGCCCCTTTCACGCCATTTTATTAGCGCAGACGCAAGCTGGATTAAAAAATCTGTTTAAGTTAGTTTCGCTTGCCCACATCAAATATTTTTACCGAGTTCCTAGAATCCCACGGAGTGTTTTAACAGAATATCGTGATGGAATTTTAGTGGGTTCTGCTTGCTCAAGTAATGAAGTTTTCACCGCCATGATGCAAAAAGGGGAAGCAGCAGCGTTAGCCAAAGCTGATTTTTATGATTATTTAGAGATTCAACCACCAGCTTCTTATCAACCATTACTTGATCAAAAATTGATAAGTGATCGGGGAAAGTTACAAGAAATCTTAAAGAAAATGGTTTCGGTCGCCCATAAAGTCCAAGTTCCAATTGTGGCAACGGGAGATGCGCATTATTTAGAACCACATGATGCCATTTATCGTAAGATTTTAATTAATTCTCAGGGTGGAGCTAATCCACTAAATCGAACGGAATTACCAGATCTCCATTTTCGGACAACGGATGAAATGTTACATGATTTTAGCTTTTTGGGAGAAGCAACTGCTAAACAGTTGGTTGTTACTAATCCTCAAAGCATTGTTGATCTAGTTGATGAAATCCACCCTTTGAAGGATAAACTATATACTCCCAAGATGGAGGGGGCGGAAACAGAAATCAAGGAGCGGAGCCTTGATCGTGCACACCAATTGTATGGTGATCATCTCCCTGAGATTGTCCAGCAACGACTTGATCGGGAACTTAAAAGTATTATCGGTAATGGATTTTCCGTGATTTACTTAATTTCTCAACGTTTGGTAGCTAAGAGTAATAAGGATGGTTACTTAGTTGGATCTCGAGGTTCGGTTGGGTCAAGTCTTGTTGCCACAATGACCGGGATTACGGAAGTTAACCCGCTTCCCCCGCACTATCGTTGTCCGCATTGTCATTACTCAAAGTTTTTTACAAAGGGTGAATATAGTTCTGGATTTGATTTACCAGCTGCCCAGTGTCCGGAGTGTAAAACAACCATGATTGGTGATGGTCATAATATTCCCTTTGAAACCTTTTTAGGTTTTAAAGGGAATAAAGTTCCTGATATTGATTTGAATTTTTCCGGTGATTATCAGGCAATTGCCCATAACTATACGAAGGTACTCTTCGGTGAAAATAATGTTTTCCGAGCAGGAACGATTGGAACGGTTGCTGATAAAACCGCCTATGGGTATGTGAAGGCTTATGAACGAGATACCGGGAAAAACTTTCGCAATGCTGAGATTGATCGGTTAGCAAAGGGAGCTACTGGAGTTAAACGAACTACTGGTCAACATCCAGCTGGGATCATTGTTGTTCCTGATTATATGGATATCTATGATTTCACTCCTATTCAATATCCAGCTGAAGACCAGCATGCTGCGTGGAAAACAACTCATTTTGATTTTCATTCAATTCATGATAATATTCTGAAGCTTGATATTTTAGGGCATGATGATCCGACCATGATTCGGATGCTTCAAGACTTATCTGGGATTGACCCCTATTCGATTCCTATGAATGATTCAGGAGTTATGTCATTGTTTAGTAGTCCTAAAATTCTCGGTGTTACGAGTGAAGCCATTTCCTCAAAAACGGGAACTTTAGGGATCCCAGAGTTTGGGACGCGCTTTGTTCGAGGGATGTTAGAAGCCACCCATCCACAGAACTTTTCCGATTTACTACAAATTTCTGGACTCTCGCATGGAACTGATGTTTGGTTAGGAAATGCTGAAGAATTAATTAAGGAAGGCATTGCTACCATTTCAGATGTGATTGGTTGCCGTGATAACATCATGACTGATTTGATTAATTGGGGAGTCGATACGGAAACTTCCTTTCAAGTTATGGAACAGGTGCGGCATGGTCGTGGAATCGATGATGAGAAGCAAGCGGTACTGAAACAAGCGAAGGTTCCAGACTGGTATATTGATTCGTGTCTTAAGATCAAATATATGTTTCCTAGAGCACATGCTACGGCGTATGTATTAATGGCGCTGCGAGTGGCTTATTTTAAAGTCTATTTCCCATTAGTATATTATGCAGCTTATTTTTCAGTTCGTGCTGATGATTTTGATGTGGTTGCAATGGCTCGTGGAACTAACGCTGTTCAGGATTTAATCCAACAGATTGAAGCTAAAGGATCAGAGGCCTCAACTAAGGAAAAAAACTTGTTGACGGTCATGCAGTTAGCTAATGAAATGTTAGCTCGTGGGTATCAATTTGAAATGGTTGATTTGGAGCGTTCAGATGCGGCGCAGTGGCTGATGGATGGTGACCGCTTGTTGGCTCCATTTAGTGCTATTCCTGGATTAGGGCTAAACGTTGCAAAACAGATCGTGGCAGCTCGTGCCGATAAACCGTTTATTTCTAAAGAAGACCTAGCTAAGCGAGGTGGGGTATCTAAGACCATCATTGAGTTTATGCGGCAACATCAGGTTTTGAACGACTTGCCCGATGAAAATCAACTTAGTCTCTTTGATCTATAGTGATTGTCATGACATGCAATTCGTGATACTATTAGAGTACGATTAATCAACTCTCTTGGAGTGAGCAGCGATGCTCACTCTTTTTATTGAAAGCATTTTGGAGGAAAATAGTTGAGTGAAGCAAACGAAATTATTAAGCAAGTTGCGGCAGTGGTGACGCCCATCCTGCAGGCTCATCAGTTTTATTTAGATCGGATTGAATTTGTTAAAGAAGCTGGAAACTGGTATCTAAGAGTTTTTATCGATAAGGATGAGGGGATTACTCTTGATGACTGTGTGTTAGTCAGCGATCAACTGGGGACTCGTTTGGACGAACTAGTACCAGATCCGTTTGTGGATCCCTATTTTTTGGAGGTTTCGTCCCCAGGGGCAGAACGCCCGTTATTAAACGAAACGGATTATCAGCATGCCCTCCATCGATTTATCCACGTTAGTTTGTACCAAAAATTGGAGCAGCAGAAGGAGTTTGAAGGAACGCTAATGGAGCTTGACGCAGACGAGCTTACTTTGTCGGTTAAGCAAAAAGGAGTTAGGCAAACGGTGGTAATTCCACGTCAACTGGTTGCCAAAGCTCGTCTAGCAATTGACTTTAGTCAGGAGGAATCACGATGAGTAAAGAATTAGTAAGTGCCCTTGATGATCTCGAACGAGAAAAAGGGATCAAAAAGGATGTGGTGATTGAAGCCCTAGAAGCAGCACTGGTTTCAGCTTATAAACGCAATTATGATCAAGCTCAAAATGTATCGGTAGTTTTTGATGAAGCCAAGGGAAACATGAATGTTTATGCAGTGAAAAAAGTGGTCTCTGATGTTAGTGATCCACGACTCGAGGTTAGTTTGGACGATGCGTTGAAAATTAATCGTGGCTATGAACTTGGAGATGAGATCAAATTCCAAGTCACGCCCAAAAATTTTGGGCGCATTGCTGCGCAGACCGCCAAACAGGTCATTATGCAAAGGGTGCGAGAAGCCGAACGGGCAACTGTTTATAATAAATACAGCAAATATCAAGATGAATTGGTAACTGCTGAAGTTGAACGGCAAGACAATCGGTTTGTATACTTGACCTTAGATGGGGTGGAAGCCGTCATGGCAGCTAAAGATCAAATGCCAAATGAACATTATCGTCCCCAAGATAAGCTTAAAGTTTATGTAACCAACGTCGATGATGCAGCTAAGGGTCCTCAAGTTTTTGTTAGCCGCACGGCCCCAGGGATGTTAAAGCGATTATTTGAACAAGAAGTTCCAGAAGTTTATGATGGGACGGTGGAGATTGTCTCAGTTGCACGAGAAGCAGGCGATCGTTCTAAAGTAGCGGTTCGGTCTAACCAGCCAAATATTGATCCAGTTGGAACGACTGTCGGTCCGCGCGGACAACGGGTGCAAGACATTTTGAATGAATTAGATGGAGAAAACATTGATATTGTTCAGTGGAATGATGACCCAGCTGAATTCATTGCAAACGCACTCAATCCCGCCGATGTTATTGATGTAATTTTCAAAGACGGTCAGGACAAAGCTTGCACAATTGTAGTGCCAGACGACCAGCTATCATTAGCTATTGGTAAACGTGGGCAAAATGCCCGATTAGCTGCTCGATTGACTGGATACCGGATTGATATCAAATCGGAATCTGAAATGAATGATTCTGAAGAGGAAGCACCGGAAGCAACAGAATAGGTAAAGGGGGTCGACTGATATGAAAAAAAGAAAGATTCCCATGCGAAAAGATGTGCTTTCGCAGGAAATGTTTCCCAAACGACAGTTAATTCGAATTGTGCGTGATCAGCAGCACCAAGTGACTCTCGACCCTACGGGGAAAAAATCAGGACGCGGGGCCTATGTTCGCATTGATGTAGCTGCGGTAAAAGAAGCTTATCAACAGCGCACTCTCGATCAGGTTTTTGAGATCCCACTTTCTGATCAGTTTTATGAGGAATTAATTGCTTACGTCGATCATTTGCAAGCACGTCAGGAATTAATTAAAAATGAAAAACTATGATAAAGTAGTAAATTTATTGGGAATTGCTCGTCGAGCTGGTAAAATAATCTCAGGTGAAGAAATTGTGTTAGCGGGAATTAAAAACGGTTCAGTGGCATTTTTGTTTTTAGCCAGTGATGCTGGTCTTGCTACCGCAAAAAAAATCCAAAATAAGTGTCAGTATTATCAGATTCCTAGCTGTACAGCGTTGTCAAAAGCAGCTTTAAGTACGGCGATAGGACAACAACGAACGATTGTAGCAGTTACAGATCAAGGGTTTGCGAGGAAAATAAATGAACTGATTAAAGAATAAAGGAGCGTGATTCCATGGCGAAAAAACGAATCTACGAATTAGCAAAAGAGCTTAAATTACCAAGCAAAAGGGTTTTAGATGCAGCTCAGGCACGTGAAATTGATGTAAAAAATCATATGGCAACCTTGGATGGTTCACAGGAGAAAACAGTGCGAGCATACTTACAACCACGCAAGGCAACTAATAATAAGCCAAAACCGGCTGCTAAACGAGCTACCACTCGTTCGCAAACGGACCAAGCAACGGCTTCTAAACCAGTGCGGTCAGCAAAAGCAAAGCCACAGGGAAAGACGGCTACTACTCAACATCAGCAGCCACATTCAACTACACAAAAACCAACAACTGGAAAGAATCACAGTTCCCAGGGACAGCATCAAACTAAGACCAAAACTACCGGCAACGGAACTGGCAAGTTTGGTGGAAGTCTAAAGCGAAGTAGTAATCCGAATGGAACTGCAAACAGTAACAAAAAGAAGCGTCGAAACCGGAAAAATCGGACTAATCGCTTTAATAGCATGTATTCTAAAAACCAGCGAATTCGTCAGAATCATAAGAAAAAGGCGCCAACAGTTCGAAAAAATCGGCCGTTACCAGAAGTGTTAGTTTATCAAGACGGAATGAATGCACAAGATTTGGGTAAGATTTTGCATCGTGAACCAGCAGAAATTATCAAAAAGTTATTCATGCTTGGGATGATGGTTAATCAGAACCAATCATTAGATAAAGATGCGATCGAAGTTTTAGCTGACGACTACGGGATTAAGTCCCAAGAGAAAGAAACGGTCAATGTTTCTGATATTGATAAGTTTTTTGAAGAAGAGGAACAAAACAAAGACTATCAGGCTCCACGTCCACCAGTAGTTACAATTATGGGGCACGTTGACCATGGGAAGACGACGTTATTAGATTACTTGCGCGACTCTCATATTACGGCTGGGGAAGCAGGGGGGATTACGCAGGCAATTGGTGCGTACCAGTTACATCATGATGGTAAAATTATTACCTTCTTAGACACGCCTGGACACGCTGCCTTCACAGAAATGCGAGCTCGTGGTGCTAACGTGACTGATATTACCGTTTTAGTGGTTGCTGCCGATGATGGAGTGATGCCACAAACCGTTGAAGCAATCGATCATGCTAAGGCAGCCCAAACACCAATTATTGTTGCCGTTAATAAAATCGATAAGGCCGGTGCTAACCCTAACCATGTCAAAGAACAATTGATGAATTATGGCTTAGTGCCAGAAGATTATGGTGGCGATACGATTTTTGTTGATATTTCCGCTAAGAATGGAACGAATGTTGACGAATTGCTCAACATGATTCTTTTACAGTCCGATGTGATGGAATTACAGGCTAATCCTAAACAAAATGGAGCTGGTTCAGTGATTGAGGCTCGACTTGATCGGGGAAAAGGTCCAGTTGCCACTTTGTTGGTTCAGCAGGGAACTTTACACACGGGTGATCCAATTGTGGTTGGCGATACTTTTGGTCGGGTTCGAACAATGGCAAATGAACTTGGTCAGGATATTACGACCGCTACTCCCGCCACTCCAGTAGAAATTACAGGTTTGAATGGGGTTCCAGAAGCCGGTGATCGGTTTGTAGTCTTTAACGATGAAAAAACGGCGCGAACTGCTGGAGAAGAACGGGCTAAAGAAGCTCAGTTGGAAGAGCGAAAACAAAATAATCGAGTCACGCTTGATAATCTGTTTGATTCCATGAAACAAGAGGATTTAAAACAAGTAAATGTGATTATTAAAGCTGATGTACAGGGATCTGTTGAAGCACTCGCTGATAGTCTTCGTAAAATCGATGTTTCTGGAGTTAATGTGAATGTCATTCATGCTTCGGTAGGAGCCGTCAATGAAAGTGATGTTGCGCTTGCCAAGGCTAGTAATGCAATTATCATCGGCTTTAATGTGCGTCCTACGCCTCAAGCAAAGAGCCAAGGAGAACTTGATAATGTTGACATTCGCTTATACCAGGTGATTTACAATGCCATTGATGATGTGACGGCCGCAATGAAAGGTAAACTTGATCCAACCTATGTTGAAGAAGTTACTGGGAATATTGAGGTACGTCAGCTTTATAAGGCTTCTTCTGTGGGTACGATTGCTGGTGGCATGGTTAGCGATGGTTTTGTTGCCAACGATAGCAAAGTTCATCTTATTCGAAATGGAGTCGTTAAGTATGATGGTGAACTTGGGAGCTTGAAACGGTTTAAAGACGATGTTAAGGAAGTTAAGCAGGGCCATGAATGTGGTTTAACCATTGAAAATTACAATGACATTAAAGTTGGCGATGTGATTGAAGCTTATCGAATGAAAGAAGTTGCACCGCAATAATTTTAAGAGGTGAGAAACATGGCACAGTATCGCGTTGGTCGGTTGCAACAAGAGATTCAAAAAGAAGTTGATGATATCTTGTTAAAGCGAGTACGAGACCCACGAGTACAAGGAGTTACCATTACTGGAGTAAAGGCAACTGGTGATCTTCAGCAGGCTACGATTTATTACAGTATTTTGTCCGATGACCAGCAAGAACAAGAAAAAGTGCAACAAGGACTGGATAAAGCTACTGGATTAATTAGAGGAGAACTTGGTCATCGCCTTAGTATTTATGTTACTCCAGAGATTCACTTTGAGTTAGATCAGTCGGTTCAATATGGAAATAAGATTGATCAACTAATTAACAAATTAAACCGTAACTAGCAAAAATGACTGAGATCAATCTCAGTCATTTTTACGTACATAAGGAGCGTGTGGAAATGATTAGTGGCATAATTCCGCTAAATAAACCGGTAGGAATGACTAGTTTTGATTGTGTTAGTCGGATTCGCCACCTTTATAACCAGAAGCGGGTGGGACACAGTGGCACCCTCGATCCGAATGTTAACGGTGTACTACCCATCTGCTTGGGATATGCAACCAAACTAGTTGATAATTTAATGGCTACGGGTAAAATCTACCAGGGAGCAATTACATTAGGATTTGCAACGACTACAGAAGATTTAGATGGAACGATTATTGCAACTGATTTTGACTTTAAGCCATTAACAGACCAGCAAATTAATAATGGGCTCCAACATTTTTTGGGGGATACGATCCAAATCCCACCAATGTATTCGGCAGTCAAAGTTAAGGGACGTCGTCTTTATGACTATGCTCGTCATGGGGAAACAGTTGAGCGTCCGAGACGACAGATTAAGATCACCAATTTTCAACAGCGATGCGCTAGTTGGATCGATCCTATTTCAAAAACTCAAACTATTTATTTCACGGTACATTGCAGTAAAGGAACCTATGTACGAACACTAGCGGTTGACTTTGGAAAGTATTTTGGAGTTCCAGCAGTAATGACGCAGTTAACTCGCATGATGAGCGGTGGGTTTACTCTAGCAGAGACAGTTACCTTGGAGGAATTGGAGCAGGCCGCCCAAACCGGGCAACTTGCAGAAAAAATCCAACCCCTCGGACGGGCTTTGCAGGGACTGCCAACCCGAGAGCTAACAGCATCTCAATTTGAGCGAGTTCAGCATGGTGGTTTTTTAGATGCACGTGAGTTGGCTAGTCAAAAACCAATTTTAGTCTTGCGCTATAATAATGAGGATCGTGCGACCTATCACTTAGATCAAAGCAAACAACAGTATCGTCCTGAAAAAATGTTTAGATTGAATTAGAGGAAATTATGAAAGTAGTTAAGATTGCATATCCACAACAACTCCCGGTTTTTGGTGGGCAGCCATTGGTTTTAGCAATGGGATTCTTTGATGGAGTCCATCGGGGGCACCAACAGGTTTTACAACAGGCTGCGGACCTTGCTCATCAGAAACAAGTACCGTTAGCAGTTTTGACCTATGATCATCATCCGGCCTTAGTTTACCAAAAGCTTGATGGTGATGCCGGGCGTTATTTAACCTTGTGGGAGCGAAAACAAGAATTATTAGCACAGCAGGGTGTCGATCAGATTTATCAAATTAATTATAACTTTGCGTTTCAAGCACAAACGCCACAGCAGTTCGTTGATCGGTTTTTGCTACCATTACATCCGATTGCAGTTGTAGCAGGTTTTGACCATACATATGGGACAAACCAGGCAGATATGGATCATCTAGAGTCCTATAGTCATCAGCAGTTTTCAGTAGTAAAGGTCGGGCAAGCCTCCCTTGGGGGTGCCAAAATTAGTTCGACTGACATTCGCCAATCCTTAGCAATGGGGAAGTTGACCTTGGTTAACCAGGCGCTTGGATACCAGTTTGAAACAACGGGGACGGTGATTCACGGCTTTGCTCGAGGGAGAAAATTAGGTTTTCCAACGGCAAATATTCAACATAGTGAATTGCAACGGTTACCAGCTGAGGGTGTTTATGTGGTTCAAATTGCGGTCAATGGTCGGTGGTATCAGGGAATGGCTTCAATCGGACGTAATACAACCTTTGGTGATCATAATCCAATTACGGTAGAAATCAATATTTTGGATTTTAATCAAAACATTTATGGAAATCAGGTTCAGATTCGCTGGTTACAAAAGTTGAGAGATAATGTTAAGTATCAGGGCGAAGCCGCTTTGATTGAGCAACTTAAGCTTGATAAAATTGCCACTATAAATTATTTTAAATAGTCAGCATTAATTTGACCTTATTTCTTGACGCCTGTGACATTCCTTGTTAAAGTATATTTGTACCTTAGCACTTGGAGTGCTAGAGTGCTAAAAAGAGGTGGTGAAGATGCTCACTGAAAGGCAGAGCTTGATCTTAAAGCAAATTGTTGACACTTATTCTGCGACTGGAGAACCAGTCGGATCGAAATCACTGGCACAGCGACTTCCAATTAGGGTTAGCTCAGCTACGATTCGCAATGACATGAGTATTTTAAGTGCAAACGATTACATTGAGAAGCTGCATACTTCATCAGGGAGAGTACCATCCGAACGGGGTTATCGGTATTATCTTGATCATCTTGCAGAACCAGCTCCACCAGATGCTCAGTACCAGCAATACATTCAAGAGTTGCTCGGTGGTTCATTTCAACAGCTTGATGATATTGTCAGGCAATCAGCAGAGGTTCTTTCGGAGTTGACTGAGTATCCGGCGATTACTATTAGTCCGGAATCACAAACTGGTGAAATTGTTCAACACCTTCAGGTTTTAAAATTAAATGGCCACCATCTTATGGCTGTCGTGATTATGAATACCGGTCAGGTTGAAAATCAGGCATTTGTGGTTCATGAGGATTGGAGCACGGCACAGCTTGAGAAAGCTACTAATATTCTCAATGAAACATATGCTGAGCAACCATTTTCATTAGTGGTTAAAGACTTAGCAACTAATCGCTTGCAATCCCTAGCAGCGGTAGTTCCAAATCTTGCAGTTCTTAGACATGTTTTCCAGTATGTTTTGCAAAAGTTCACTCGGGATCAATTTTTCTTGAGCGGACGTACTAAACTATTTCCTGTTGGAGTTGCCAATGCAGATGATTACGGACAGTCTAATTCGCTGGTAGATATTAATGATGATTTGTTATCAATTGTGGATGGGGTTATTAGCCCCCTATCAGTTCAACTAGGTTTTGAACTGCCCAATAATTCATTACGATCTTATAGCATTGTCAGCGGACTTTATGACGTTGGTGTTCATGGAATTGGTAGGATTGCAATTATTGGTCCAACGCGGATGGAATATCCGAAAGTAATGGGCTTAGTCGATGCGTTTCGAACTGAATTACAGAATCGTATCAGTGGTTATTACCATGGATATGAATAAAAGGGGAGGATTAAGATGTCAACAGAGCATGACAAGCAACAGAAATCTAAACAAGTTGATGAAACAGTTGCTAATAAAGCTAAAGCTAAAAAAGAAGCTCCTGTTAATGAAGCAACTGTTGATCCTGCCACAGAAAAAATCAAACAATTGCAGGCAAAGTTAGATCAAACTCAAAATGATTATTTGCGTGCTCAGGCAGAGATTCAAAACATTGAAAAAAGTAATCGAAAAGAACGAGAGGCGCTGGCTAAATACGGTGCACAGGATCTCGCCAAGGAAGTAGTACCAGTCCTTGATGACTTGGATCGAGCGCTTACTGTGAAAGTAAATGATGACAGCGGGAAACAGCTCAAAAATGGGATTGAGATCGTTCAGCAGCATTTAAAAAAAGCTCTGCAGGATAATCAAATCACTGAAATTAAGGCTGTCGGTGAACCGTTTGATCCAAATCAGCATCAAGCAATTCAAACAGTTGCTGTTAGTGAGGAACATCCTAAAAACACGGTCGTGCAGGTCTTGCAGACCGGGTATTTACTTGACGATCGGGTGTTACGACCAGCAATGGTAGTTGTTGCTCAGTAGTGGGATATAATAAAATAACAGAAAGAGGTTTTTAAAATGGCAAGTAATAAAATTATTGGAATTGATTTAGGAACAACCAACTCAGCTGTAGCAGTGATGGAAGGTGGCAAGCCCAAAATCATCACTAATCCCGATGGTTCTCGGACTACTCCTTCGGTAGTTGCTTTTAAAGATGGTGAAATTCAGGTTGGTGAAGTTGCTAAACGGCAAGAAATTACCAACCCAAATACGATTCGTTCTATCAAAAGTCATATGGGTGATGGTAGCTACAAAGTTGATGTTGAAGGGAAGCAATATACACCTCAGCAAATTTCAGCAATGATTTTACAATACATTAAGGGTTATGCTGAAGATTATCTTGGTGATAGTGTGTCGGAAGCTGTCATTACAGTTCCAGCTTACTTTAATGATGCCCAACGGCAAGCAACCAAGGATGCAGGTAAAATTGCCGGATTAGATGTAAAACGAATTATTAATGAACCAACGGCGGCTGCTTTGGCCTATGGTCTTGATAAACAGGATAAAGACGAAAAGGTTTTGGTTTATGATTTAGGGGGAGGAACCTTTGATGTTTCTGTCCTTGAATTAGGTGATGGTGTTTTCCAAGTTCTATCAACAAATGGTGATACACATCTTGGTGGTGATGACTTCGACCAACGGATTATTGATTGGTTGGTTGCTGATTTTAAGCAAGATCACGGAATTGATTTGTCCAAAGACAAGATGGCTTTACAACGGCTGAAAGATGCTGCGGAAAAGGCAAAGAAGGAATTGTCTGGGGTTCAGCAGACCGAGATTAGTTTACCGTTCATAACTTCGAATGATAGCGGTCCACTTCACCTGCAAACAACATTAACACGGGCTAAATTTAATGAATTAACTTCCGATTTGGTTGATAAAACGAAGGTTCCATTTGAGAATGCTTTAAAAGATGCTGATCTAACTACCGGTGATATCGATGAAGTTATCTTGAATGGTGGGTCAACTAGAATTCCAGCTGTACAAGAGGCTGTCCAGAACTGGACCGGTAAAAATCCAAATCACTCAATTAATCCAGACGAAGCAGTTGCCTTGGGAGCTGCGGTACAGGGTGGTGTACTAACAGGTGATGTTAAAGATGTCGTCTTGCTTGATGTTACCCCATTGTCGTTAGGGATCGAAACGATGGGTGGCGTCTTCACAAAATTAATTGAGAAAAACACGACGATTCCAACTTCTAAATCACAGACGTTCTCAACGGCTGCTGATAATCAAACGGCAGTTGATATTCATGTATTGCAAGGGGAACGTCCAATGGCAAATGATGATAAATCATTAGGACGGTTTCAATTAACTGATATTCCAGCTGCTCCCCGGGGAATTCCTCAAATTGAAGTTACTTTTGATATTGACAAAAATGGGATTGTAAATGTTTCTGCCAAGGATAAGGGAACTGGAAAAGAACAAAAAATTACCATTAAGGATTCAAATGGTCTTTCCGATGAAGAAATCGATAAGATGATGAAGGAAGCATCAGCCAACGAAGAAGCAGATAAAAAGAAGAAAGAAACGGTTGATTTAAATAATGAAGTTGACCAGCTGCTATTCCAAACTGATAAAACTTTGAAAGATGTTGAGGGCAAAGTTTCTGAAGATGAGATTAAAGAAGTTAAAGCTGCCCAAGAGGACTTGAAAAAGGCCAAAGAAGCCGGGGATCTTGACGATTTGAAAGCTAAGAAGGATGCTTTAAATGAGAAAGTTCAGGCTGTGGCAGTAAAATTATATCAACAGCAACAAGAAGCACAGGGTGACCAAGCTACTGGTACTACTGATGATCAGAAAAAAGATGATGGGGACACTGTTAACGGTGATTTTCATGAAGTTCATGATGACGACAATAAATAATCCGATTCAAGAGCTGTTATAACTGGTAAAAAGCCAAAGCCTCGTTGAATTGCTTTGGCTTTTTGTTGTAAGAAGCGGATTACGGCTTGGAGGCTAATGATGGCGGAGAAAAATTATTATGACGTATTAGGAGTTGCAAAAGATGCCTCTGAAAAGGATATCAATCATGCTTATCGTCATTTATCAAAAAAATATCATCCGGATCTGAATAAGGAACCCGGAGCTGAAGCAAAATTTAAAGAAATAACAGAGGCTTATGAGGTTCTAAGTGATCAACAAAAACGTGCTAATTATGATCAATATGGTTCTGCTGATGGTCCACAAGGATTTGGTGGAAATGGCGGAGCTGGTGCTGGTGGCTTTGGCGGAGGCGCTGGCTATAGTGACTTTTCAGATATTTTTAGTGATTTGTTTGGTGGCGGACGTCGTCAACAACAAGATCCCAGTGCTCCGAAAAGAGGTCGAGATCTACAATACGAATTAACTTTAACGTTTGAAGAAGCTATTTTCGGTAAAAAAACTAAGATTAGGTATCACCGAGCCGCACAATGTTCTGATTGTCATGGTACCGGGGCTAAACCGGGGACGACTCCGGAAACCTGTCCAGATTGTCATGGTAGTGGTGCAATTACACGAACGGTGAATACCCCGATGGGGCAAATGCAGACGCAAGCGAGCTGTCCTCGGTGTCAGGGAACCGGTAAAATCATTAAGGAAAAGTGTCCTAAATGTGGTGGAACTGGTCACTTAGAGGAACAGCATCAAGTTGAGGTTGATGTTCCTGCTGGAGTTGAAGAGGGACAACAAATGCGCTTGCAGTCACAAGGTGATGCTGGTGAGAATGGAGGACCATACGGCGATCTCTACATTGTCTTTCGAGTCCTTGCTAGTAAAGACTTCGAACGAGATGGTTCAACCATTTACTACAATAAAGCGATTGATTTTACCGATGCCGCTCTCGGCAATGAAATTGATGTTAAGACAGTCCATGGAAATGGAAAACTAACCATCCCAGCCGGTACCAACACTGGGACGGTGTTTAAATTAAAGGGTAAGGGGGCTCCCCGCCTGCATAGTAATGCAAAGGGGGATGAGTTGGTCAAGGTAACCATCAAGACCCCAAAGAAACTATCATCTGATCAAAAACTTGCTCTGCGTGCTTTTGCCGAAGCAAGTGGTGATCATTCAAGTGCAAATAAAGGTTTCTTTGAAAAATTAAAGGATAAATTAAAATAACAAATTCGGGGTAGATGAAAATCTACCCCGAATTTGTTTCCATCGGGGCAGCTTGCTATAATTGAAATAATCATTAAGAGTTGCAGCAGAAAGCAGGTACGAAACGTGAACTATGATGAAATGAACGTAAGACAAAAACGGATTCGGAATTTTGCGATTGTTGCTCATATTGATCATGGCAAATCAACCCTTGCCGATCGGATTCTAGAGTTAACAGAAACTGTTTCAAAACGAGAAATGAAAAACCAACTCCTAGATAATATGGATTTAGAGCGGGAACGCGGAATTACGATTAAGTTAAATGCAGTGGAATTAACTTATCATGGGCAGGATGGAGTTGATTACGTCTTTCATCTAATCGATACCCCCGGTCATGTGGATTTTTCCTACGAAGTTTCTCGGAGTTTGGCCGCTTGTGAGGGGGCAATTTTAGTTGTAGATGCGACACAGGGGATTCAAGCCCAAACCTTAGCAAATGTTTATTTGGCACTTGATGATGATTTGGAAATTTTGCCGGTAATCAATAAAGTAGATCTGCCCTCAGCTGAACCAGAAAAAGTTAAGCAGGAGATTAAAGATGTGATTGGAATTGATGCTAGTGAGGCCATTGAGATTAGTGCTAAAACTGGTTTACATGTCGATCAAGTTCTAGAAGCAATTGTAGCAAGGATTCCAGCACCAACTGGCCGCATTGAAGCTCCCTTAAAAGCATTAGTGTTTGATTCTATCTATGACGATTATCGAGGTGTGGTCTTGAGTGTTCGATTATTCGCTGGAACCGTACAGGCGGGGGATCGAATCTCATTAATGAATAGTAAAACAGAATATGAAGTGACGGAAGTGGGGGTTAATTCGCCCCATCCAATTGCTCGCGATTACCTTATGGCTGGGGATGTCGGGTACCTAACAGCTAGCATCAAAGATATTACTAAAACACGTGTCGGAGATACGGTTACTAAAGTAAACAATCCAACGGAACAAGCTTTGCCTGGTTATCGAGAGATGATTCCGATGGTTTATGCCGGTTTATATCCTACCGATAACGCAAAATTCGAAGATCTGCGCGAGGCCTTAGAAAAGCTTAAATTAAATGATGCTGCGCTTGAATTTGAACCAGAGGTATCAGAGGCTTTGGGGTTCGGTTTTCGCTGTGGCTTTTTAGGGTTGTTGCATATGGATGTAGTTCAGGAGCGATTAGAGCGAGAATTTTATGTTGATCTAATTACAACTGCCCCTTCAGTTACTTACCGAGTGGAACTAAATTCTGATGAAACAGTTGAAGTTGAAAATCCAGCTGAAATGCCAGATGCCTCACAAATCAGAGCTATTCTAGAACCCTATGTTAAAGCGACGGTGATGGTTCCAAATGAATATGTAGGGGCGGTAATGAAGCTTTGCCAGGCGCGCCGGGGTCAATTTGTAACTATGGATTACTTAGACAGCACTCGAGTTAATGTAATCTATCAGATGCCGCTATCAGAAATCATTTTTAATTTCTTCAATAAATTAAAAGCCAGTACCCGTGGATATGCGTCACTTGACTATGAAGTTAGTGAATATCAAAAAAGTGATTTAGTAAAAGTTGATATTTTATTAAATGGTGATCAAGTCGATGCCTTAAGTTTCATTTCCCATCACCAGTTTGCTGAGGAACGTAGTCGAGAAATTGTGAGAAAGCTAAAAGAAATTATTCCACGACAAAATTTTGAGATTCCAATTCAAGCCGCGATTGGTGCTAAGATTATTGCCCGAACTAATATTAAAGCGTATCGAAAAGATGTAACAGCTCGGATTCATACGGGTGATCCTGATCGAAGAGCAAAGCTTTTAGAAAAACAGAAACGTGGGAAAAAGCGAATGAAATCAGTTGGAAAGGTTGAAATTCCACAAGCTGCGTTTATGACAGTATTACAAACCGATGAAGAACAGGAAAACTAAGCTGATTATTTGACTACTGAATAATTATTTTGTGAAATATAGTATAATAATGGTTGTAAATAATTTGTTGGAGGATATCATTAATGAATAAAAAAGTAGCCTTGGTTACTGGAGCAGGTCAAGGAATCGGTGCTGCAATTGCTTGGCGTTTACATCAAGATGGTTTTGCCGTTGCTTTGTTTGGTCGGACATTGAGCAAAGTTGAACAAGTAGCGGAAAAAATTCAGGCTGATCATGGATCAGTACTGGCATTGGTTGGGGATGTCGCCGAACGAGATGAAGTTTTTGCGGCTGTTGAACGGACATCCCAGCAATTTGGTGATTTTAATGTCATTGTTAATAATGCTGGGGTTGCCCCAACCACTCCAATTGAGGATGTGACACCAGAAATTTTGGCTCAAACAGAACGAATCAACGTGGGTGGCACCATTTGGGGGATTCAGGCGGCAGCAAAACAGTTTCGTAAATTGCAACATGGTGGGAAAATCATAAATGCTTCTTCGCAAGCTGGAATGACTGGTAATCCGAATTTAACAGTCTATGGTTCGACTAAGTTTGCCATTCGTGGAATTACGGAAACAGCTGCCAAGGAACTCGCTGTTGATAATATTACTGTAAATGCGTACTGTCCAGGGATTGTAAAAACCCCGATGATGACTGATATTGCTCGCAATGTGGCAAAGGAAGCCGGCAAACCATTTGAATGGGGAATGCAACAATTTGCTAAAGATATTGCTTTAAAACGTTTGTCTGAACCAGAAGATGTAGCTGGCTGTGTTTCTTATTTAGCTAGCTCCGATGCTGATTACATGACCGGGCAATCTTTGTTGATTGACGGAGGCATGGTCTTTAACTAGACGGGCAGCAATTAAAATTTGAATATGGCAGTCAAACCATGCTTTACAAAAGAATCCATAGCGGGTTCTTTTTTTGCAAATAAATAAATAACTAGCTAGTACAATTAACTGTCAACAAGAACCAATGGAGAAGGGAGGGCTGCAACCAGTTATCACTAAGCAGCCCTCGGTTGGGAATTGTACTTTCGTGGTTTTATGCATTCATAAAAGGCACCTTAGGCTATTTGTTCAATCCTGACCATTTGGCAATTGTAGCAAGCTTACTAACTTAGCAGGTTTTTAACAACGTTGGGTGAGGTTGTTGCGATTATATCTATTAATTAATGACATAACTTTATTAATTAAGAAAAATGGGATATAATATAGTTGTTATTAATTTCACATGTGTGAAAAATAAAACTACTGGGAGAGATTATCATGGCATTTTCGAAAAATTTCACTGGCTTACAACACGTTGGAATTCCTTCTGGCGATTTAGATCAAACCATTGCTTTTTATGAAAAGCTTGGTTTTGAGAAAGTTGGTCAGTTTTTATATGAAGGGAATCGTTGTGCTTTCATGAAGTACGATACCTTAATGATTGAAACTTGGGAAGGTGACGCGATTGCTAATGCAGATGGTGCAATTAATCACATTTCTCTCAACACCAACGATGCTACCGCTGCGTTGCAGGATGCTAAAGATTTAGGGTTGGACGTTCAGGAAAATGAAATTCAAACTCGTCCATTTTGGGATAAGGGAATTCGTTTCTTTAATATTTACGGACCTAACCACGAAAAAATTGAATTCTGTGAGATTGTGAAATAATTCAAGTAATTTAGAGCAGCAGGCGTGTAGTTGGCGTCTGCTGTTTTGTTAATTTGTTATAATTTCGTACCTTGTTATTTACGATGAGCTCCAGTAGTATTAAAACCATAGTTAATCGACTCAAAAAGGGAAGGAGGATGTTGGCATGTTAGCTTCAACCAAACAATTCCTACGGGAAAATGGTTATCATTACAAAAAGGGATACATCCGTCCGCTTATGACTCCTGACAGCGTTTATATCTTTCGGTTTGGGAAGGATCAATTAAATAATCGAATTATTGTTCGTTATGGACATGGTTGGACGGGACGACAAAAAATAAAGGAAATTGATTTGCGTCTTCACAAGCAGCGCCATCCGAGAATTTTTAAGACTGAGCATAGTTTGTTGAAATATTTAACGGGTCACTTGGCGTCACATGAACAAAAACTAATTCGCTTGGGACTAGATAAATAACAGGATGCATCCATTCAGCGGATGCCTTTTTTATAATAATGGATAAGGATAATTTTATGGATTTGTATCAAATGACCATTAAAATGCCGGCGTTGGCCGCTCCCGCCGTTGAAAATCTATTGATGGAGGCTGATTTTGATGGGCTACAATGGCAAGATGATTATGCCACGAAGCAAGTTGCTGTGACAGTTTATGCCACAACGAAACAAACTTTACAAACAAAAAGCACTATTTTACAGCCACAAATTGACCGGTTGCTGGAGTTTGGAATTAACCCTCATCCGTTTAAAATTGAAATAAAACCGGTTAACGGTAAATGGAAAACAAATTGGGAAGCATCATATCAAGCGGAAAGGATCACTAAGTTTCTAACCATTGCGCCTACATGGAGTGATTATGAGCCGATGCCAAATAGTGATGAACGGGTAATTCGCCTTGATCCAGGAATGTCGTTTGGCACGGGAACCCATCCGACCACAAAGTTAGCACTCCAAGCATTGGAAACAGTTTTACGGGGTCAAGAAACGGTATTTGACGTTGGTTGTGGGTCAGGTGTTTTGAGTATCGCAGCTCGTTCCTTGGGAGCTTTGCAAATCGTTGCTGGAGATAATGATCCAATCGCGGTTGCTGCAACGCAAAGAAATTTTGCTAATAACCCTGTAATGAAGCTCAATCATCAGGTTAAACAGCAGAGCTTGCTCACTGAACAGGATCAGCTTGCTGATGTAATTGTGGCTAACATGCTGGCAGAAGTTTTATTGTTGTTAATTCCGCAAGTTAATGATCATTTAACTGCAACGGGTAAATTTATTTTAGCCGGAATTTATGTAGATCAGTTAGCCAAGGTTACGACTGCGCTTAATCAGCAACATCTGAAAATCGAGCAGACGTTGACCAGGGGAAAGTGGTACGCCCTAATTGCTAGTAAGGAGCAGCGGTAAGATGCAGCACTATTTTCTACAGCAACACCTTCAGCTTGGAATGGAGCTAGTTTTACCTTCTGAAATCAGGAAACACTGGATTCAAGTTTTGCGAGCAAAGTCTGGCTCCAGTGCCGAATTTGTTGATAATAATCAACAAGTTTATTTAGGTAAATTAATTAATCCGGTGACAGGTTTAATCGCAATTACCGCTAGTAAAAATTTTCAGGCAGAACTGCCAGTGCAGGTGACGATTGCCTGTGGGGTTCCTAAAAGCGGCAAGGCCGAATTTATTGTCCAAAAAGCAACCGAACTAGGAGCGACCAAGATCGTTTTTTTGCCGATGGAATGGTCGGTCGCTCGCTGGCAAGGAAAAAGTGAAAAAAAGCTGCTACGTTTGCAAAAGATTGCTCAAGGGGCAGCGGAACAATCGCACCGTAATGTAATACCAACTGTAATGTATACCAGTGGCTTACCAGCATTAAATAACTTGCAAGCTTGGGATGAAAAGCTGGTATCGTACGAAGAGGCAGCTAAGCAACACGAGCATCAACAACTAGCCAAGACCTTAGCTAGAACTCCGGTTCAGAGCAGGATTGTAGCCTTGTTTGGACCAGAGGGGGGAATTAGTCCTGCTGAAATAGCTCAGTTAGCAGCCCTCGACTTTTGGCCGATGGGACTTGGACCTAGAATTTTACGAGCAGAAACGGCTCCTTTGTATTTTTTAAGTGCTGTTTCTGCATTTTACGAACTAAAATGCTAAAATGGTTACATTATCGTCTATAAAACGAACTAAATTGATTTTTTGATTGGAGATGTTGGTAATGCCGAGCTTGAAAATTTGGCAGCCGCACGAAGTATTCGCGCAAGTTGCACAAAATAATTCGGATGAGCAGGTGCGTCAAATCAAGCGAGCCTACCAATTCGCTTCGATTGCCCACGGAAATCAGCAACGTCAGTCGGGTGAACTATACATTGTACACGCAACTCAGGTAGCAGGGATCCTAGCTGGGTTAAAGATGGATGCAGTGACGATTACAGCTGGTTTTTTACATGACATTGTCGAAGATAGCGGTGTTGAGCTGGGTGATGTGCGAGAATTATTTGGCCCAGATGTAGCTTTAATTGTTGATGGTGTCACTAAGATCAGTAAAATTAAATATAACTCTACGCGTGAAGCTTTTGCTGAGAATTATCGAAAATTATTGCTGGTAATGTGCAAAGATATTCGTGTGATGATCGTCAAGCTGGCTGATCGAATGCACAATATGGATACTTTGGAGCATTTGCCAGAGGATGTACAACAACAATATGCTCGTGAAACATTAGATGTATATGCTCCAATCGCAGATCGGCTGGGGATGGGAACCACTAAGTGGGAGCTGCAGGATATGTCCTTACGTTACCTAAATCCCACTGCTTACTATGAAATTGCTCATGCAATGAAGTCAAAGCGAAATGAGCGAGAATCTTATATTGCCAATGCTATTCAAGAAGTGCAAGCCTCGATTGCTGACTTTAACATTGATGCCGAAATTTATGGTCGTCCAAAGCATATTTATTCAATTTACAAAAAAATGGTAGACAAGCATAAAAAATTTGCTGAAATTTATGATCTGTCTGCGATTAGAATTATTGTGGACACGGTCAAAGATTGTTATGCGATTTTAGGAGCTGTCCATGCTAAATGGCGGCCGATGCCAGGGCGGTTTAAAGATTATATTGCGATGCCTAAAGCCAACCTTTACCAGTCACTCCACACTACGGTCGTTGGTCCAGAAGGGAAACCCCTTGAAATCCAGATCCGAACGAGAGAGATGCATCGGATTGCTGAGTATGGGGTTGCAGCGCACTGGGCTTATAAACAGGGAGAGACCGATGAAGTGACTTCAGATGAGAATAATCTGCAGTTAAACTGGTTTAAAAGAATCATTGAAATTCAAGAAGAGACGGATTCAGCAGCTGATTTTATGGATCAGGTTCAAGGAGATCTTTTTTCTGACAAGGTTTATGCCTTCACACCGAATGGTGATGTGTTAGAGCTTCCTAAAGGGGCTGGTCCGCTGGATATGGCGTATGCAATTCACACTGAAGTTGGCAATAAAACAACCGGTGCCCAGGTTAATGGTAAGATGGTGTCTTTGGATTACCAAATTAAAAATGGAGATATTGTTGAGATTATTACCTCAACTAATTCAACTGGACCAGGTAAAAACTGGTTAGATTTAGTTCATACCAATAGCGCTAAGCATAAAATTAATCAATTTTTCAAAAAACAACATCGTGGAAATGATGTAAAGGTGGGCGTTGAGTTGTTGAACGATCAGTTGGAAACCGATGGTTTTGAGCCTAGCGCGGTGTTAACAGCTGATAATTGGAATCGAGTCATCGCAGAAATGCATTATCGGACACGGGATGATTTACTGGCAGCACTCGGTTTTGGTGATATTCACGCAGTCGGGGTTGCCAACCGCTTTACCAGTGAATTGAGAGAGGCACAATCACGCTTAGATGCTAAACAAGCTACGCATGACTTGCTAGATCAGCACCAATCGCTTTCAACTAAGTCAACGCAACCGCTAAGTGGCAATGATCCTGCTGATAACGTTGTTATTGAAGGAACTGATAATGTTTTGGTTCACATGAGCCATTGTTGTTTACCGGTTCCAGGCGATCGCATTATTGGTTATATTACAAAGGGACATGGTATTACCATCCACCAAATAACTTGTCATAATGTCTCAAATCAGCTTCCAGATCGCTTGATTGCAGCACATTGGCAAACGATTTCTACCAATCAGATTAAATATCCAACGAAGTTAAAAATTTTTGCTGATAACCGAAACGATATTTTAAATGATGTCGTTAAACGATTCAATAACAGTCCCGTGACGCTAACGTCAATTGATGGGAAAGTTCATGATGACACTGAACTAACGATTCGAACCGTGGTCAATGTAAAGAATAAGGATCAACTAGATCAAGTAATTGCAAATCTCAAAGCGGTACCCGGAGTTGCAACGGTTTACCGGGATTTAGGATAAAGAAGGGTTAGTATGAAATTAGTAATTCAACGTGTGAAAAGCGCTCAAGTCACAGTTTCCGGACAGCTGGTTAATAAAATTGGGGCTGGAAGCTTGATTTTTGTTGGGGTGGCCGCGCATGACCAACTGACTTCAGCTGTTCAGTTGGCTGCTAAGGTATGTAAATTAAGGATGTTTTCGGATCCAGCTGGTAAGATGAATTTAAATTTATTTCAAGTTGGAGGACAAATCCTTTCGATATCACAATTCACCCTGTTAGCAGATTTACGTCGTGGAAATCGCCCTTCATTTCAAGATGCAGGGGACCCAGAGCATGCTCAAGCACTCTATCATGAATTTAATCAACAACTTATTTCACACGGAGCAGATGTTAAGACCGGGATTTTTGGGGCTGACATGCTAATCAGCTTAGAAAATGATGGTCCGGTAACCTTTGAAATGGAAGCTTAGGAGCATACGCATGCATAATTTGATTTGGGATTTTGACGGCACGCTTTTCGATACTTATCCAACTATGGTAACGGCTTTTGCGAAAGCATTAGCTCAAAATGGAATTGATGAAATCGAAATTGATGCGGAACAAATTTATCAACAACTACGGGTGCATTCATTAGCAGCAGCGTTACAGCGTTTTAGTGCTGAATTTAAATTATCAATTACTGAGCTCTCGGCAAGCTATCATAAATGGGAACAACTGGAAATTAAACTTGCCAAACCAATGCCACATAGTCACGAAGTTCTTAAATTAGTTACCAGTGAAGGTGGCGAAAATGAACTTGAAACGCATCGAGATCAGCAGAGTATCGAACTACTAACGACTGCAAAAATGATTTCTGAATTTTCTGGAGTGGTGACCAGCCAACAGGGTTTTGCTCGAAAACCAAGCCCAGCAGGGATTTTATACTTGTTGCAACACTCAAAATTGCAACGGGAGAACACGGCGATGATTGGGGATCGAAAACTAGATATCCTTGCCGGGCAACGAGCTGGATTGCAGACAATCCTTTTTGATAAGGATTATCTGATCACTGATGATGGGCACCCTGATGTTATTATTAGAGATTTGAGCGAGTTAAAACCGTTATTAGCATGTCATTAAGATTTATTAAAAAATCATCTGGTTTTCCAAAGTAAATAACCGATGAGATCGACTAATATCAACCGAACTAAGAGTAATAGCTTCTTTTCATGGTTCCCCAAAAAAATTTTGAAATCATAAATCTCCATTGATCAATTGGAGGTAATTACTGGTTATTAACAGAGGTTTGTTAGAATTATTCGATTCGGCAAGGATTTTACCAAACGATTTTTATTTATATTTTTGGGTGTAGGTTTTAATTCCGGCTGCAACAGCTGTTGCTACCTGATTTTGATAGGCGACGCTGTTGATTTGCTGGAAATCCTGATTGCTGTTAATGTAGCCCATTTCAAGTAAGACCGAGGGAACGGTGACGTCCCTAATTACTAAAAAATCCCCGAATTGGACCCCTTTATTTTCAAGGGGAAGCACGTTTAACTTATGATTAATGCGTTCGGCTAGTTGGTGAGAGTTACCACGATGGTAGTAATAGCTAGTAAAACCACTTCCGCTATTTTCGGTCTCAGAGGAATCAAAGTGAAAACTAATAAAAATATTCGCGTGGTTTTTAGTAGCTATTTTCGGTCTTTTTTTTAGGGATACGCTTTGATCATGTTGCCGAGTGAGAATAACGTTGCTTCCTTGCGTTTCTAGGATTTTTTTAGTTTTTTGAGCAACCTTTAGTGTATATTTTTTTTCTTGTTGACCATTGGCTGCAAGTGCTCCGGAGTCATTGCCACCGTGACCTGGATCTAAGACAATCGTTGCCTCTGATAAGGGAGTGGCCTTTTTGAGATGGTGGTTGGTTAAAAGCCAGTTTGGAACCCAGCCCACGTGTTGATGGTGATAAACAACTTTGACCCAGTCGTGGTCTCGGCTTAAAATTTGCACCCGTTCACCACGTTGCAAACGACCTACCGTTCGATTGGTTAGGTTGGGACCACTCTTAACGAGTAGGTTATTACTGGGAACAGTGAGATTATTTCTTATTAACAAAAAGCCTAGTAGTAAGATCGTAGAACTACTAACTAAAATGGTGAATAAAAGTCCCCGATGATTATTAGCATTTTTTTTCATAATAAATTCCTCGTTAGTGGATACGTTAGTTGGCTGTTATTATCATATAACTTTTCTAGTAGTTGCAACATCTTTGGTTTAGAGCAAGCTTGACTTTTACTAAAATTTTGCATACGCTAGGTATGCAAAATTGTTGATGATGGTTCCAAGTAACTAGTTACTGATTTTTAGCGAGCGTTTGGGAGTGGGAAAACGTAATTAAGGACTAGTGAAGACAAACCTAGATATTTAAATAATCTGATAGTTATAAATAAAGGTGGTACCGTGCTAATGCGCCCTTGACGCAGTTTTGGCATGGTTTTTTTGAAAGGACGAAATTTTAATGCAGCGAACAACCTATGCAGGAAAAGTTAACGAGCAATATTTAGATCAGCAAGTGTGTCTAGATGGCTGGGTTGCCAAAAAAAGAGATTTAGGGAGCCTAATGTTTATTGACTTGCGCGATCGGGCCGGCATTGTGCAACTAGTTATTAGTGAGCAGGAAGCCCCGGCTGCTTTCCAGGCAGCTCAGGATTTAAAACCGGAATACGTTGTTCAAATTAAGGGACGGGTGAATGCTCGATCCGAAAAAGAAATTAATCCTGATTTATTTACCGGTAAGGTTGAGGTGGCCGTAAATGAGATCGAGATTCTTAGTATCTCAAAACCAGTTCCTTTTGCGTTAACTGACAATACCAACGCAACTGATGAATTACGTCTTAAATATCGTTACTTGGATTTGAGACGGCCGGTAATGCAGCAAGGGTTATTAATTCGGAGCCGCATTATTCAGGCCACCCATCAGTTCTTAGAGCAGCAGGGCTTTTTGAATATTGAGACGCCTGATTTAACCGCTTCGACTCCTGAAGGTGCTAGGGACTATCTTGTTCCATCACGCCTTTATCCTGGTTCCTTTTATGCCCTGCCACAATCCCCACAACAATTCAAACAAATGTTGATGGGGGCTGGCTTTGACCGCTATTATCAGATTGCTCGGTGTTTTCGGGATGAAGATTTACGTGGTGATCGACAACCAGAATTTACCCAAATTGATTTGGAAACATCGTTCATGAATTCAGATGAAATCCAAACTTTGACAGAAAAGCTAATCCGCTTTGTTGTTAAAAGAGCGCTTGATCTTGATATTAAAACTCCATTTACAAGGATTAGTTGGCAAGAAGCAATGGATCGATTTGGAACTGATCAGCCTGATACTAGGTTTGGAATGGAACTTAAAGATGTATCTGAAGTCGTTGCTAATAGTGACTTTAAAGTGTTTTCGCAGGCGGTTGCTCAGCATGGGAAAGTAAAAGCTATTGCTGTTCCTGATGGGGCACAGCGCTACTCGCGAAAAGAAATTGATCGCTATACAGAGTATGTAAAAAGATTCGGTGCTAAGGGTCTGGCTTGGCTAAAAGTGACTAATGATGGATTGACCGGTCCGATTGCTAAATTCTTTCAAGACGAGACCTTACAGCAACAATTATTAGCAAGGACGGGAGCACAGCCGGGTGATTTGTTGTTATTCGCTGCTGATCGTGCCAAAGTTGTAGCTGATACGTTGGGTTATCTACGAACGGCCATTGCAGCTGAGTTGAATTTGATTCCGGACAATCAATTTAACTTTTTATGGGTTGTAGACTGGCCACTCTTTGAATATGATGAGGGAGCAGAACGCTGGACAGCAGCACATCATCCCTTTACGATGCCTAGATCTGGAGATGAGCATTATCTAAATTCCGGAGAGAATCCACATTTAGCTCATGCCCAGAGTTATGACATCATTTTGAATGGTTTAGAACTGGGTGGTGGTTCAATCCGAATTCATACTCGTGAACTTCAAGAAAAGATGTTTGCAGCGCTTGGTTTTACTAAAGAAAGTGCTGAGGCACAGTTTGGCTATTTCTTACGGGCACTTGACTATGGCTTCCCGCCTCATGGGGGATTGGCAATTGGACTAGATCGATTTACTAGATTACTAGCACAACGTCCCAATATTCGTGATGTAATCGCCTTTCCTAAAAATTCTAAGGCCATTGATCCGCTCACAAATGCGCCTACGCCAGTTGCTAACCATCAACTTGCTGATTTAGGGATTAAAATTGATGCGAAGCGAAGTGACTAAACTTCAGTTGGGAGAAGAAGGTTGCAGAAATTGCAACTTTCTTTTTTGAGTTAGTGAAATGTTATAATGAAGATGTTACCTAGTAATTTTTAGAGGGTCCAATTGATGAGTGATGTACAGCGAATTATTAAGCGCCATCAGGTTTTAAAGAAGGCATCTGTTTCGTTTACGTATGCGGTGTTAGTGTCAATTGCAATTAATTTTTTCTGGACACCTGGGCATATCTATTCTTCTGGGGTCACGGGATTTGCTCAATTGCTGACAACTCTCTCGCAACGTTATTTTTCTTTTACCATTTCAACGGCTTTGGGACTATTTCTACTAAACGTACCATTACTCTTTTTGGCCTGGAAACAAATTGGTCATCAGTTTGCTTTTTTTACGTTTTTATCGGTTTTATTGGCTAGTTTGATGATTAAAATTCTTCACCCGGTTGCACTAACTCATGACCCTTTGGTTTGTGCCCTTTTTGGAGGAGCAGTTAATGGATTTGGAACAGGGTTAGCGCTTAAAAATCAAATTTCAACTGGTGGCCTTGATATCTTGGGAATTGTGATTCAAAGAAAAACCGGACATTCAATTGGACGAATTAATATTTTGTTTAACTCTCTAATCATTGTCTCTGCTGGTTTTTTATATGGCTGGCCGTATGCGTTTTATTCTGCAATTGGTTTGTTAGTAAATGCTCGTGTAATGGATATGACATATACACGACAGCAACAGATGCAAATCATGATTGTTACGAATGTACCCAAGACAGTTATCGATAGTGTACAAAATCATTTACGTCGCGGGATTACGTTGGTACACAATGCCGAGGGGGCCTACCGTCACGATAAAAAGACAATTTTGTTTACGGTAATTTCTCGCTATGAGCGGAGTGAACTTGAAGAAGCACTCGAAGAAGCAGATCCGAATGCTTTTGCAGTAGCAGTTGATGTTGACGAAGTTTTTGGTCGTTTTTATGAAAGTAAACCAAAGTAGTTTATTTAAAGAAACAAAGTTCGCGAGGTAAAAATGAAAGTTATTTATACTTGGTTGATCAGATTAGTTTCTAGTTTGTGTTATTTTCGCAAGAAAAAAAACGTTTACTATCTAATGAGTTATAGTAACAATCTCCACTTGATTAAACGGATCGCTGCAACATTACCTAATGATCAAAAGCTAGTTGTCTGGTATAATCCGCGTGTTTTGGTTGCTGCTTATGACTTAAAGGCTTTTGGGATTGAAACAATTCCATTGCACAAAAATTGGTGGTTTATTCTGAGGCAAATTCCTCGCCTGATGACGGCACGGGTGCTGTTTTGCGATAATTACTACTCGTTGTTAGCCGGACTGGTACGTCCTAAGACCAAAATGAAAATTGTCCAACTCTGGCATGCAGATGGTAGTATCAAGCGATTTGGCTGGAAAAACCCACGAAACCTCCAAAAATCATTCTTGCAGCGTTGCCGTCATCAACAAGTTTACAATCAATTTGATGAGTTCTTGTTATCGTCACCTCAGATGGGCTCGATTTTCAAAGAAAGCTTTGCTTTAAAGCGAGCAAAGTTACTTCCGATGGGCTCACCTCGGTCTGATCGATTGTTTAGCAATAAATGGCTGACGCAAGTTCAAAAACGAGTTTATTTAGCTGCTCCAGAATTAAAAAACAAACGCGTAATTTTATATGCGCCTACTTTTCGGCGAACCGGTCAGATTAATCCACCGCTGGGAACAATTGCCGCCTTAACGGCAGATCCAGACGCAATAGTAGCTATTAAACTGTATCAAGAAGTTGATCGGAGTCAATTACACTTGGATCAACTGCACCAGGAGCGGGTTAAAATTTATGATGAATTTAGTACCACTGATTTAATGACCGTTGCTGATACCTTTGTTACCGATTATTCCTCATATGCTTTTGACTATAGTTTGATGGGGGGACAACGCCAGGCAATTTTTTATATGTATGATTTGGACGATTTTAAGAAGGTTCCGGGCATTCAGCCCGACTTTCAAGCTTGGCTCCCCACAGCTCCCATCACTACTCCGCAAGAATTAGCCGTAGCAATTTGTCAACAACAATCTACAGATTTTACCACCTTTAATCAAATGTGGAATACTTATAATGACGGACATGTGTATCAGCGTGTTTTAGACCGCTACGTATTGGCAACTAATCATAAGGGAGCTTAGCTAATGGACGAAAAATTTTTGATTGGATCACACGTAAGCATGAAAGCTCCTAAGATGTTCTTAGGATCCGCTGAAGAAGCGACTAATAATCAGGAAACAACTTTTATGATTTATACTGGTGCTCCCCAAAACACTAAAAGGAAGCCGCTTGATGAACTAAAAATTGATGAGGGTCGTAATTTTATGGCAACACACGACTTACAGTCGGTGGTGGTTCATGCTCCCTACATTATTAATTTAGGGAATCCCAAAAAACCGCAAAGTTTTCACTTTGCGATTGATTTTTTACAACAAGAAATTAAGCGGGCAACTGCCCTTGGGGCAACTCAGATTGTTTTGCATCCAGGAGCCCACGTTGGAGCCGGTGAAAAAGCTGGTATCCAACAAATTATCAAGGGCCTGAATGAGGTGATCACTAAGGATCAGACGATTCAAATTGCCCTTGAAACGATGGCTGGAAAAGGGACCGAGCTGGGAACGACCTTTGAACAGCTCGCTACAATTATTGCTGGAGTGACTGAAAATGATAAGTTATCGGTTACGTTTGATACTTGTCATACTTATGACGCCGGTTACGATGTTAGAAACGATTTTGATGGGGTAATGCAGCATTTTGATGATACGATTGGACTTGATCGACTCAAAGTGGTTCATTTAAATGATGATAAGAATCCCTTTGCAAGTCATAAAGATCGTCATGAAAATATTGGGATGGGAACGATTGGTTTTGCAGCACTTAATTACATTGCTCACTATCAGGCACTAGCTGTGGTTCCTAAAATTATGGAAACTCCGGCTATTAAGGTTGATGATACGAATAAAATTGATCCGCATGGGATTGAAGTTGCTATGTTAAAACAACAGCGCTTCGATGAGACAGCTTTTGCAAAGCTGAAAAACGTTAATTAGGTTAATCTAATTTTTCTGTGATAATTGTGGCCGTTTCTTCAATTGATTTGTCAGCCACATTAATGCAGAAGCAACCGATTTTTTGATACAGTAGTTGGGCATATTCTAATTCTTGTTTGATGCCTTGCGCACTAGAATACTTAGTATCATTTTCAATGCCATATTCTTTCAACCGTTCTTTGCGAATTTTTTGCAAACTAGCAATCGAATTTGTCAGACCAAAAATTCGGTTCGGTTGAACTTTCCAAATTTGTTCTGGAAGCTTCAATTCCGGTCCAATGGGTAAGTTAGCAACACGAAAACTTTGATTTGCTAGGTAGAGTGAGAGCGGGGTTTTCGATGTGCGAGAAACGCCTAAAATTACGATATCAGCATGTAAAAGATTGTCAGGGTTACGACCGTCATCATTGGCAACGGTAAATTCGATGGCATCAATTCGTTTAAAGTAGGCAGCATTAAGATTATGCACTAAGCCGGGCACTTCGGCAGATGAGCGCTGGAGCCGGTGGGAAATTAGCTTGATGGGAGTTTGAATTCCATCAAAACTTTCTAGTCGCTGATCTTGTGCAAATTGGGTAACCATTTCACTTAGCTCTGGATCAACTAATGTATGAAAAATAATGGCCTGTTGTTCGCTGGCTAATTTTAGAATTCCCGTTAGAATTGATTTGGTACGAATAAATGGATATTGTTTTAGATGAGCATGTGCGTTTGGAAATTGAGCAATTGCGGTTTTAGCAATATTTGTGCCGGTTTGTCCACTAGAATCGGAAATAATAAAGATGTTATAGTTAGTTTCCATGAAATATAGCTCCCTGTGATGATGTTTACTAAAGAGTATAGCTCATTTTGGTGATGATTATGTTAGTTTAAGAAAGCTGTTATAATCATTGACGAGTGATTGGGGATACGTTATAATTAAATACGTTGAGTTTTATTTACTTGGCACATTAAAGCACGGAGGGAGGGATTTTTAAATGTCAAAAACAGTTGTTCGTAAGAACGAATCACTTGATGATGCTCTTCGTCGCTTTAAACGTACCGTTTCTAAGAGTGGTACTCTCCAGGAATTTCGAAAACGCGAATTTTACGAAAAGCCTAGTGTGAAACGAAAATTAAAATCTGAAGCAGCTCGGAAACGTAACAATAAAAAGAAAAAGCGGCGTAATAATTTTTAAAAAGCAATCTTTTGATTGCTTTTTTTATTTGAAAACAGGATCATAACCAGTGACATCACATCCAAGTTGTTATCGATAAAATTATTATGCTAAAATCAAAAGAAAATAGGATGGGAGCGACAACTGATTGGACGAAAAATTTGAATTTAGTAAAGTAATGGCACTTGAAAATCCCAACGATCAGATTGTATTATTTGGAAATCAAGATCAGTTTATTAAAATACTTGAAAATGAATTAGCGATCTCAATTAGGTATGTGAATGGAAACGTTAAAATCGAGGGGCATCAAGAAAAGCCCGTGCAAAGTGGGCACGACATTCTTTTAAATCTGCTAAAGCTGGTTCATAGTGGAGTTAAACTAAATGAGAGTGATGTAGTTGCTGCCCTTCAGTTAGCAAGGACGAATCGGATTACAGAGCTCTCTGACTTGTATAATCAGGTATTAGTTAAAGACCAACACGGGCAGGCCGTGCGAGTTAAAAATTTTGGTCAGCGAGCGTATGTTCAAGCGATTAATTCGCATGACATCACTTTCGGGATTGGCCCAGCAGGAACTGGAAAAACTTATTTAGCAGTGGTGATGGCTGCAGCTGCCTTAAAAAAGGGACAAGTTGATAAAATCATTTTAACCCGACCGGCCGTTGAAGCTGGTGAAAGCCTAGGGTTTTTACCTGGAGATTTGAAAGAAAAAGTAGATCCGTATCTGCGACCATTATACGATTCTTTAGATGCAATTTTTGGCAGTAGTCATACTGAACGATTGCTTGAGCGGGGCATCATTGAAGTCGCTCCGTTAGCTTACATGCGAGGTCGAAGTTTAAATAATGCCTTTGTGATTTTAGATGAAGCACAAAATACAACTAATCAACAAATGAAAATGTTTTTAACTCGGCTTGGATTTGGGTCAAAAATGATTGTAAACGGAGACATTCAGCAAATTGATTTAAAAGGGAATACCCCTAGTGGCTTGGTCACAGCTCCCAAACTTTTTGCGGGACTCAAGGAAATTGCGATTGTCCGACTGTCGGCAGCTGATGTAGTTCGTAATCCGGTAGTGGCACAAATTATCAAAGCCTATGAGGAACAAGAAACCATTCAGCAAGGGAGAAGTTAATGGATCTAGAAATTTATGATGAAACTAATGGTGCAATAACGGATGCCCAGTTAACTTTAAGCAAAGATTTATTGGATTTTGCTGCAAAACAATTGCAACTGAAAGAAAATACGGAAATGTCGGTTACTTTTGTTAAGAATGAACGGATTAGAGCAATTAATCGTGAATATCGGCAGGTTGACCGAGCAACTGATGTGATTAGTTTTGCCTTGGAAGATCAGAGTGAAGATGACTTTCCAGTTTTGATGGATGACGAACTTCAAGCAGAAATTCCAGAAAACCTTGGTGATCTATTTGTTAGTATTGATAAAGTTAAAGAGCAGGCGGATTTTTTAGGTCATTCTGAAGATCGGGAACTTGGATTTTTATTAGTCCATGGTTTTTTACATTTAAACGGTTACGATCATATGGAACCAGCTGACGAACAAGTGATGTTTGCTTTACAAAGAAAGATTTTAGATGCCTATGGACTCACAAAATAAGTATCAAACGGGGAAAAATAAAAGCTTTTGTCAATCTTTACAGCATGCGTTGCAGGGACTACAGGCTGTTTTTTTGGGAGAACGTAATTTTCGCTTTCATTTGGTTGCGACAGTCGTTGTTTTAATATTGGCGGAGCTATTGCATGTTGGGCTGGAGCACCTCTTATGGTTGGTTTTGGCTTGCTTTTTGGTGTTACTTGCAGAAGTTTTTAATTCAACGGTTGAGGCGCTGGTGGATCTGATTGTTGCTAAACATTATCATCCCCTAGCCAAACGAGTTAAAGATATGTCTGCTGGCTTCGTCTTGCTAGCAGCGGTGTTAGCATTGATTGTGGGATTAATCGTGTTAGGACCACCGCTTAGTCATTTTTGGTTTTGAAAATCAGCTAATTGAGGTAAATAATGACACAAACTAAACAATATAAATCTGGATTTGTAGCCATCATTGGTCGTCCCAATGTTGGAAAATCAACATTTTTAAACCGTGTAATTGGTCAAAAAATTGCGATTATGAGTTCGAAAGCGCAAACTACACGAAATAAAATCCAGGGAGTATATACAACCAAGCAGGCTCAGATTGTTTTCTTAGATACTCCGGGGGTGCACAAACCACATACGAAACTGGATGAATATATGGATGATGCGGCTTTGTCATCACTACAAGAAGTCGATGCCATCATCCTCATGGTTAGTGCCACAGAGACTAGGGGAGCTGGTGACAATTATTTAATCAAACAGCTACAAAATACCAAGGCACCTGTCTATTTGGTCATTAACAAAATTGATCAAGTTCATCCAGATCAATTATTACCAATCCTAGCAACCTACCAGAAAGCTTACGATTGGAAAGCAGTTTTTCTGATCTCGGCTCTTCAAGGAAATAATGTGAATGAATTATTGCAAGACTTAGTTTTGAATCTGCCAGCTGGACCTCAATATTACCCGGAAGATCAGATAACCGATCATCCAGAACGGTTTATTGTTCAAGAAATTATTCGAGAAAAAATTTTAGAGAACACCAGTCAGGAGTTGCCCCATTCAGTGGCAGTTTATGTTGATCGGATGAAACCGAATGAAAATGGTAAATTGCAGATTGAGGCTTCAATTATGGTCGAACGGGAAGGACAACGTCGAATTATTATTGGTGATGGCGGAGCCAAGATTAAATACATCCGAATCGGAGCCCGGCGGGAAATTGAACAGGTATTAGGTAGCAAAGCTAACCTAAAACTGTGGATTCATATTCAACCAAATTGGCGGGATCAGTCCCAAATACTGCAAAACCTAGGTTACAGTCGTAAGAACGATTACTAAGCGGGTGGTGAAATGGTTAACACGAAGAGTCGGCAATTTCGTGGGATTTTGTTATATCGGCTAAAATATCGGGAATCTGATATGTTAGTAAAGTTTATGACAGCAACCGCTGGGAAAAAAATGTTTCTAGTTCGCAGAGCGACTAAGACACATGCACCACTAGCAAGTGTGATTTTACCGTTTAGCTATGGAACCTACGAAGGGGTGTTAAAAACTAACGGTTTATCCTACTTGGACAGTGGCAACCAAGTTCATAACTTTGAACAAATTAGTAATGATATTATCCTAAACGCCTATGCAACTTATATCATGGGTTTGCTTGATCAGGCGTTGCCAGATAGCGTTGCTGACCAGCATTGGTTTAAGAATCTCTACTATGCCCTGACATTTATCAATAATGGTTTTGATCCAGAAATTATTACTAACATTGTAGAAATCCAGTTGCTTCCGCTTTTTGGAGTGGCCCCAGAATGGCATCACTGTGCGGCTTGTGGTTTGGATAAATCAGTTTATGATTACTCGGAAAAATATGGTGGTTTATTGTGTGCGGCTGATTTTGCTTTAGACTCACATCGGATGCACTTGGATCAACGAACAATTTATTATTTACGGCAATTCTCAGCCATTGATATGAAAAAGATTACACACATTCAAGTTAATCGTGAGACGAAAAAAAAGTTGCGGCAAGTGCTTGATAAGATTTATGACAGTTCGGTTGGAATTAATCTCAAAAGTAAACACTTCTTGGATCAAATGGATCGTTGGAAATTAGACTGAGACGTAGCAGAATCGTTGACGCAACTTTTTTTAGAGCGTATTATAAGACTAATATAATAACTGATAATGACAGAAGAAGACCTGCATACGATAATGTACAGCGAGACCATGGTAGTGGGAGTTGGTTCAGGATAAATTCAGGTTGGCGCTTTTGGAATCGGAGATAATCAAGCTGCTGATTAGATCAGAAGTAGGGTGGAACCGCGATGAAGTCGTCCCTATGCAAAAATTGTTTTTATTTTTGCATAGGTTTTTTTAGTTGTTACGATAAAGGAGTAGCAGAATGCCAAAAAAAATGCCGTTACAAACAATTGCAAGTCAGTTAAAACAATTTTGGAGTCAGCAAGGTTGTATGATTATGGATGCTTATGATACGGAAAAGGGAGCTGGTACGATGAGTCCCTTTACTTTTTTGCGAGCAATTGGTCCAGAGCCTTGGAACGTCTGCTACGTTGAGCCTTCCAGACGACCAGCTGATGGTCGTTATGGTAAGAATCCCAACCGGCTTTACCAACACCATCAATTTCAAGTTTTGATGAAGCCTTCGCCCGATAATATTCAGGAGCTTTATCTGACTTCATTGAAAGAACTTGGAATTAATCCTTTAGAACATGATATTCGCTTTGTTGAGGATAATTGGGAAAATCCTTCAATGGGGTGTGCTGGAGTTGGCTGGGAAGTTTGGTTGGATGGAATGGAAGTAACCCAATTCACTTATTTTCAAGTGGTTGGGGGACTTTCGATGAGTCCTGTTGCTGTCGAAATTACCTATGGAATGGAGCGGCTGGCCTCATATATCCAAGATGTTAATAATGTTTTTGATTTAGAATGGGCTGATGGTGTTCGATACGGAGACATCTTTAAAGAGCCAGAATATGAACATTCCAAATATAGTTTTGAAATTAGTAATCAAGCAATGTTACAACAATTATTTACGGCTTATGAACATGAAGCTCAGCGCTTGATTAAATTAGGACTGGTTCATCCAGCTTATGACTATGTTTTAAAGTGCAGTCACACTTTTAACTTGCTTGACGCTCGCGGGGCAGTTTCTGTAACCGAACGAGCTGGTTACTTAGCTCGAATTCGAAAAATGGCCCACGGTTTGGCTCAGGCCTTTGTTTTAGCACGACGCAAGTTGGGCTTCCCGTTAATTCAAGATGAGGATCAACGACATGCTGCCCAGGAAAAATATGATGCTCAGCATCCGCACTCTGTAAAACAGACTTCGGGAGGTAAAAACTAATGACACACGATTTTTTATTAGAGATGGGTCTTGAAGAATTACCAGCAAATGTGGTAACCGCTAGTGTGGATCAGTTAGCCCAAAAAGTCACGAACTACCTGAAAGCAGAGCGGCTGACGTTCACCGGGTTAAAGAAATTTTCAACACCACGTCGGTTGGCACTGCAAATTAGTGGTTTAGCTGATCGGCAGCCTGATAGTGATACAGAGGTCAAGGGTCCTTCTGAAAAAATAGCACGAACTGATAATGGTTGGAGTAAGGCCGCTTTAGGTTTTGCTCATAGTCAGGGAATTCAGCCAGATGACTTAGTGATTAAAGAGGTTAAAGGGGTGGCGTATGTATTTGCTAATAAGCATGTTACGGGTCAACCAGCCGTTACAATTTTATCGCAGTTACCAAATGTAATCGCCTCACTTAATTTTCCCACGATGATGAGATGGGGGACTCACCAATTTCAGTTTGTCCGACCCATTAAATGGTTAGTGGCTCTATTGGATACGGAAATCGTTCCAATGCAACTGGTTGATATTCAGGCGGGTCGAACGACCCAAGGACATCGTTTCTTGGGGCATCCGGTAGAACTAAAGCAGGCACAAGATTACCAAGCAGCGTTAGAAGAGGTCTTTGTCCTTGCCGATGCTCAGCAAAGAAAGCAACGAATCAAGGATCAGATCATGGCAATTGCTCGCGAACAAGGATGGCAAGTTAATCTTGATGCGCAGCTGTTAGAAGAAGTGAACAATTTGGTTGAATGGCCAACTAGTTTTTACGGTCAATTTGACCGTCACTTTTTAACCATCCCGCGGGAGGTTTTAATTACCTCAATGCGTAATCACCAGCGTTTCTTTTATGTTGAAGATGAAAAAAATCAACTATTACCTTATTTCATTTCGGTGCGTAATGGTAATCGAGATCATTTGGAAAACGTAATCCAAGGAAACGAAAAGGTATTAGCTGCTCGCTTATATGATGCGGCATTTTTCTATGAAGAAGATCAAAAGCATTCGATTGCCGATTTTGTTACTAAATTAAAAGAAGTTAGTTTTCATGACCAAATTTCAACAATGTATGAAAAAATGGAGCGGGTTCAGGTCATTACCGCTTTAATTGGTAAGCAGGTGGGTCTGAGCCAACCAGAATTAGCTGAATTACAGCGGGCCGCTTCCATCTACAAGTTTGATCTTGTTACCGAAATGGTTGGGGAGTTCTCGGAGCTACAAGGAATAATGGGAGAAAAATATGCATTATTACAGGGGGAAAGCCCTGCAGTGGCAACTGCAATCCGTGAACATTATTTGCCGAATGTTGCGGGGGGAGCGTTACCCGCTACCAAGATTGGAGCAGTCTTAGCCGTTGCAGATAAATTAGATAGTATTCTAACTTTTTTTGCAGCTAAAATGGTGCCTAGTGGTTCTAATGATCCCTATGCGTTACGGCGCCAGGCCGCCGGTATCGTCAGCATTGTTTATCAGCAACAATGGCAGTTGCCACTGGATGTGCTGTTAAATGAAGTTGTCCAAACTGAAGCTCGCAAGCAATTCAGTCCCAAGGTGGAACAAGCGCCAGTGATTCCTCAAGTAATTTCATTTATAAAGGAACGGATTAAACGATTTCTAAAGGATACGGAAGTGCGCTATGACCTTGTTAACGCTGCAACTGCATCGACGAGTACCGATATTTGTTTTATGATTTCCAGTGCTAACGAGTTACAAAAGCAACAAAACAAAGCTGATTTCAAAGCAAACATTGAAGCTTTGAGTCGGGTGACCAGGATTGCTAGTAAGCAAGCAGGATCATTTGCAACAATTGATCCATTGTTGTTTGAAAACGAGGCTGAAGTGGCATTACATGGGGCAGTTGACCAGCTTCAAAATGATTTCTCGCAAAAATCGGCAGCAAGTGACTATCAACAACTGGCTAATTTACGGCCAGTAATTAATGACTATTTTGAAAAAACCATGATTATGGCCGAAAATCAGAATTTAAAAGCGAACCGTCTGGCAGAAATGAATCGGTTAGCAAAGATTATTAATGAATTCGCTAGCGTTGACCATATAATGACCAAATAATCTGAAAAGTGGTGAATTTGATGGTGAAAATTCCAGAAGAGACGATTGAAAAAATTAGAAGTAGCGTCAATATTTTGGATATTGTTGGACAACATGTGCAATTGAAAAAGGCTGGAAAGAATTTTTTTGGGTTATGTCCCTTTCATGAAGAACGCACACCATCATTTTCAGTTAATGAAGAAAAACAAATTTTTCATTGCTTTAGTTGTGGCCGTGGGGGAAATGTTTTTACTTTTCTAATGGAATTAGAGGGACTTTCTTTCACTGAGGCCGTTCAAGCAGTTGGTAAGGCTGGTGGTATGCAGCTGCCAGATGAACTGGTTCAAGCGCAGCAACCATCGGCTCGTGAACAGCAACTTCGACCGCTGTTCTCGGTTCATGAAGCAGCAACTCGTTTTTATCATCATATTCTAGTAAATACTAAGGCTGGTGCTCCTGCACGAGAATATTTAAAAAAACGGCAGATTAGCGCTGAAATGATTGAAACTTTTCAGCTAGGATTTGCTCCATCAGAAAGGGTTCTCCAGCCCTTTTTTAAAGAACAACAGACTGACTATCAAACTTTACGGAAGACCGGGCTATTCATTGAAAATCAAGCTGGAGAATTAACTGATCGATTTGTTAATCGGCTGATGTTTCCAATTCGTAATCCGCAGGGGGCACCGATTGGTTTTTCCGGAAGATTATTGCAACAAAATGAACAGCAACCAAAATATTTAAATAGTCCTGAGACAGAACTTTTTAACAAGCGGAAGGTCATCTATAATCTTGATTTAGCTAAACCTGCTGTACGTAAAACCCAACGATTAATCCTGTTTGAGGGGTTTATGGATGTGATTTCTGCATATCAAGCTGAGGTATTCAACGGAGTTGCTTCGATGGGAACCAGTTTAACCGAGGAACAGATTTATGAGTTTAAAAAAGTTACTAGTCAAATCTGTGTTTGTTACGATGGGGATCAACCCGGTCAAAAAGCAACTAATCGTGCAATTGATTTATTAACTCAACAGGATAGCTTTGAAGTCAATGTCATTCAAATGCCCAATGGAGTAGACCCAGATGAATTTCGGCGAACAGCAGGACCAAAACGTTTTCGTGAGGTAATTTCAAAAGCACAAGAACCGGCTTTGAAATTCAAACTCAATTTTTTAAAAACCCAGTTTAATTTAAATAATGACGTTGACAAACTTAATTATGTAAATCAAGTGTTGCAACAAATTGCCAATACCAAACCGGGGGTTACGCAAGATGTTTATCTCAAAGAATTATCTGCTGATGTAGACTTGCCGTTTGATTCATTACGCAAACAACTAGGAAACTTACCTGATCAGTCTCGCAAAAACCATTCGAGTAAGTTGCATAATCAACATTCGCAGCAAGCTCCCCAGCTTGCTGAACGGCATTATTCTAGAATAGAAAATGCTGAACGGCATTTGCTAATGGCAATGTTTTATAATTCTAGTGTTTGGGATCAAGTAGTAGCAAACCCGAATTTTAACTTTATTCATGATCAATATCAGCAATTATACCTATTTGCTCAGGAATATTTTCGAACGCATGCCCGCTATCAATCGGCTGAATTTAGCGACTTTGTACAGGAACCCAAGTTACAGGCAGTTTTGGCGGAATTAGAAATTGATAACGATGAGCAACTAGATAACGAAGAAGCGGCGACGGACTGTGTTAAAATGATAACTGAAAGTGCACCATTAGTTAGCAAAATTAACCAGCTGAGGCAAGAATTTGATAGTGCGGGTCAAATCGGCGATGAACTGCAACAACTTAAACTTGCAAGTGAATTAATTCGCTTGCATCGCCAATTAGATCAGTTGCGGACATCTAACGATTAGAGGAGGATTATCGATGGCAGAACAAGAGGCAAAGAAAACACAAACGCTTAAAAAAAAGGCTGTTGCTCCTAAGAAAAAAACGCGGGCTAAAAAGTCCGAGACAACCAAAGCTTTAAAGAAAGATTTCGATAAAACTAATTATCGAAAGGTATATAATGCGCTAATAAAAAAATATAAAAAAATTGGTCATGTTAGTTATGCCGTGTTAGAAACGGAATTTCAGGATCCATTTACTTTGAAAAAGAAGCAAATGGATGAATTAATGGAAAAGATTGAAGACGATGGGATTAGTATTGTTGATGAAAATGGAGAACCTGATCCTAGAGCACTGAAAGCTGCAAAGAAAGTTACGCAAAAAGAGTTAAAAAATGCCTCTAGTTCTAAAGGGGTTAAAATCAATGATCCAGTTCGCATGTATCTCAAAGAAATTGGACGAGTTCCACTGCTAACAGCAGATGAAGAAGTGCAATTGGCACTACGCATTGAACAGGGAGACGAAGATGCTAAGCAAGAATTAGCGGAGGCTAATTTACGATTGGTTGTCTCGATTGCAAAACGGTACGTTGGTCGTGGCATGCAGTTTTTAGATTTAATCCAAGAAGGCAATATGGGATTAATGAAAGCTGTCGAAAAATTTGATTACCGCAAGGGTTTTAAATTTTCGACGTATGCTACTTGGTGGATTCGTCAAGCAATTACTCGAGCAATTGCTGATCAAGCGCGGACGATTCGTATTCCAGTGCATATGGTTGAAACTATTAACAAACTAATTCGAGTTCAACGCCAACTGCTCCAGGATCTTGGCAGAGAGCCACTCCCAATTGAAATTGGGGCAGAAATGGATATGCCAACCGCAAAAGTTCGTAATATCATGAAAATTTCGCAAGAGCCAGTTTCACTAGAAACTCCAATTGGTGAAGAGGACGATTCCCATCTAGGTGATTTTATTGAGGACAAAGAGGCCACTAGTCCTGAGGATCATGCTTCCTATGAATTACTCAAGGAACAACTAGAAAGTGTATTGGACACGTTGACTGATCGTGAAGAAAACGTTTTACGGTTACGGTTTGGGCTTGACGATGGGCGAACGAGAACTTTAGAAGAAGTCGGAAAAGTCTTTGGTGTGACGCGCGAACGGATTCGCCAGATTGAGGCCAAGGCGCTTCGAAAGCTTCGGCATCCTTCACGCAGCAAACAATTAAAAGATTTCTTAGATTAAAATTTTTAAAGCAGCGGCCAGTTTTCGGTGCGCTGCTTTTTCACATATAGGAGTGAATCCCATGGATGCGAAGCATCTTTCTAAACGATTACAAGCAGTTGCTGATGTGGTTGAACCAGCTACTTTATTAGCAGATATTGGTTCCGATCATGCCTATTTACCAGCCTTTCTGGTACAAACCGGACGAGTTCAACGGGCAGTTGCCGGAGAACTTCGCAGTGGCCCCTTACACAATGCGCAAACTGAAATTGACCGGTTGCAGTTACAAGCTCGTATGCAAGCGCGGTTAGGAGATGGGCTAACGGTGCTCAAGTCCTCTGATCATTGTCAAACAATTACCATCGCTGGGATGGGAGGGGCACTAATTGCTGATATTTTACAGCGTGGACAGTCTCATTTGCAGGATCATCCGCAGTTGGTGTTACAACCAAATATTGATGAAGATTTAGTGCGTACTTGGCTAGCCGCACATCACTATCGAATTAAGCAAGAGCAAATTATTTTTGACGGCGGTCATTATTATGAAGTAATTGCAGCTAGTTATACGTCATTTCCAGTTAATTATGACCGAAAAGATTTGTTATTTGGTCCTTTGTTACGCCGAGCTCACAATGAAATTTTCACGAAAAAATGGGAAAAGCGCATAGTTAAACTTGATTTGATCATTGATCAATTAGCCGCAGGAGAAAATCAAGCCAGAGTTCAAGCGATTAGGCGTCGTCGTAGAGAAATTCAGGAGGTATTATCATGACTACGGTTCAAACCATAGTTGATCAGTTTGAAAAATTTGCTCCGCTCGTCTATAAAGAAGAGGGTGATCCAACTGGATTTCAGCTGGGAAATCGAGAGGCGGTTGTGCATAAATTATTGACCACGTTAGATGTCCGCCCAGCAGTAGTACAAGAAGCCATTGATTCAGATTGTGACTTCATTGTTGCCCATCATCCGCTGATTTTTTTCCCAGCTAGTAATTTAGACGAGGCTGATCCACAAACGAAAATGTATGCAAACTTGCTTAGACATCATATTAATGTTTATTCCGCACATACTAATTTAGATAAGGCTCCAGGCGGAATGAACGATTGGTTAGCAGCAGCGCTACAATTACAGCAAGTCTCAGGATTGGTGCCTGATGCCGCTCCGGTGCAAGGTGAAATGTTGTCGTTGGGGCGAGTTGGGTATTTAAACCAACCAGTTACAGTAGCTGAACTAGTTGAACTTTGTAAGCAACGGTTGGGTGTGGATCATTTGCGCTATGCAACCGCCACTTTGCAAAAAAAAGTTCAAAAGATTGCAGTATTAGGGGGAACTGGTGGTAAGTTTTATCCCGCAGCGCTGGAAGCAGGCGCAGATGCTTATCTAACTGGCGATCTATCATATCATATTACCCAAGAGATGGTGGCAAAGGGACTAACCGTCCTTGATCCGGGGCATCATATCGAAAGTATCTGTAAGGAACAGCTAAAAACGATGTTTTCCAATTGGAATAAAAAGTTCAAATGGGAAATTGAAGTGCAAGCTTCTGAAATTAGAACTGATCCTTTTTACTTTAATTAAAAAAGGACCCAACAAGCACAGTTAGTCAGCTCATTGGGTTCTTTTTAATTTCCAAATCATTATGGTTTTATAACTAATTTTAATAGATTAATTCCAATTAGGGCGATTAAACCACCGACGATAGCAACGTTAATGGCAATTGTTTTAGTAAAGGTTGATTGCACCAGGGCGGAACCAATGTAGCCAATGATTTCGCCATAAACAATTCCCCAAAAAAGTGTGGTTAAATTTGCAGCAATTGTCTTCATCTTCACCCCTCCTTACATGCGCTAAGTTTAGCACTATTTTTTAAAATTGCAACGAACGACCTAGCCATCAATCATAAAAGTTCTTTGCTATAATGATTATAAAGAATTAATGATGAAGGAGATTAATTAATGGCGTATGCAGCATTACAAAATTTAAGTTCCTATAGCTTATTACAAAGTACGACCACTATTCCCCAGCTAATTAGTAATGCTAAGCAAAAAGGGTATCAGACACTCGCACTAACTGATCAAAATGTTTTGTATGGAGCGGTGGCTTTTTACCAGACGGCCATAAAAGAAGGATTACATCCAATTATTGGACTGGAGCTAACGGTCGCAGGTAGCGTTTCTGTTGAACATCATTATCAGCTGTTATTATTAGCGAGAAATCAAAATGGTTATCAGCATCTATTGCAACTTTCTACGCTAAAAATGACTCAGTCGGCCCCACTTGCTTGGCAGCAGTTAACACGTGAATTATTACAGGGACTATTTATTCTCTTACCAGAGACTAGTGAGGTTAATAGTCTAATTTCTTATCAACGAGTAGATCAAGCTCAAGCAGCCCTACAACAACTCTTAGCGGTGGCGGCACCTGAAACTATTAAGCTAGGAGTCACTCCCACCATTTCAAACGAGGAGTTGCAACTTCGAACTAAGCTGACTGCCGATAACCACCTAGAATTAATTGCTTTACAAGAAACTCAGTATCTGCAAGCGGAAGATGCATTTTATACTCACGTACTCCAGTCAATTGCAACTGGGTCAACCATGTCGGATATCAATCAGACTCCCTCCCCTGGATCCAATTGGCTACCCCCCGTAGAATTAATTGAACAAAAGTATCAAAACAGAGGATTAGTTGCTGCATTAGAAGTAAATGCGCAAGTAGCTGCTGCATGTCAGGTTGAAATTATAAAGCAAGCTCCTCAATTGCCAACTTACCAAACTCCTAATGCTCAGCCCGCAGTTGCTTATTTAAGGAGACTCTGTCAAGCTGGTCTGCAAAAGCGCCTTAGTAACCAGCAAGCTGATAATTCTAAATACCAACAACGTCTGGACCATGAATTAGATGTGATTGAACGAATGGGATTTAGTGATTATTTTTTGATTGTTTGGGATGTAATTAACTTTGCTCATCAGCACCACATTCTTACCGGGCCGGGTCGAGGTTCTGCTGCGGGCTCGTTGGTTTCGTATTGTTTAAAAATTACCGATGTTGATCCAATTAAGTACGATCTGCTGTTTGAACGGTTTTTAAATGAAGAACGGGCCCAGATGCCTGATATTGACTTAGATATTCCAGATGAACAACGAGAAATTATTTTACAATATGTTCATGATAAATATGGAAATGATCGGGTTGCACAGATTATTACATTTGGTACTTTGGGAGCCAAGCAAGCCTTGCGGGACACGGGGCGCGTGTTTGGATTACCAGTTACGACTATGAATCGTTGGAGTGCTGCGATTCCCAAACAACTACATGAAACTCTCACACAGGCAGAAAAGGAATCTCAAAAACTCCGAAATTTATTAGCCGATTCAGACACCAATCGGAAGCTCTTTGAAACGGCTCAAAAAATTGAGGGACTCCCGCGACACTATTCGACGCATGCTGCGGGGCTAATTTTGAGTGATGAACCAATTGTTAAGAAAGCTCCATTACAAAATGGTAATGAGGGGCTTTTGATGACCCAGTACTCAAAATATTATGTAGAAGATGTTGGGTTATTAAAAATTGACTTTTTGGGTTTGCGAAACTTATCAATCATGAACCATATCCTAACGTTGGTTCATCAGCAGTTTGATGCAGAATTTGATGTGACTAAGATTAGCTTAGAAGACGAACGGACTTTACAATTATTTCAAGCTGGTAAAACAAATGGGGTATTTCAATTTGAATCGGCTGGCATTAAAAATGTTTTGCGACGTATGCATCCTGATTCCTTTGAATTAATTGCAGCGGTGAATGCCTTGTATCGTCCCGGTCCGATGGAAAATATTGATACCTTTATTGCGCGAAAAGATGGCTTGGAAGCAGTTGATTATCCAAACCAAACAATTAAAGAAATTTTAAGCTCAACCTACGGCATTATTGTTTATCAAGAGCAAGTGATGCAATTGGCAGCAGCAATGGCTGGTTTTTCACTGGCACAAGCTGACGTTTTGCGTCGAGCAATGAGCAAGAAGCACCATCAAGAGATGGAGTCCATGCGCCAACGTTTTATGCAGGGGGCGCTTGCAAAAAAATACAGTGAGCAGACGGCCACCACGACTTTTGATTATATTGAGCGCTTCGCCAGCTATGGTTTTAATAAATCTCATGCAGTTGCTTATAGTAAGATGGCATTTGAATTAGCCTATTTAAAGGTCCATTTTCCTGGTCCATTTTTTGTAGCGCTATTGAATTCGGTGGTTGGAAACTTTGCTAAAATCAAGACCTATATTCAAGAGGCAAAGGACAATGACCTATCAGTACTAAATCCCAGTTTAAACCATAGTAACGCTGATTTTACCTATCAGCAGGGAAGCATTCGGTTTGGATTTCAGGCGATTAAGGGCTTGCGATCCGATTTTATTAAAGAAATTCTGGCCTTGCGCAAGGAGCAAGGCAACTTTACAAGTTTAGTTCAATTTGTCCAACAGTTGCCACCAAAGTTTCAAAAGGAAGACCAGTTACAGGCCTTGGCTTATACGGGGGCACTAGATGAATTTGGTTATAATCGGCATGAGGTAGTTGCCGCATTGCCTAAAATTCTTAGTTCGGCTGAATTTTCTGGTTCATTGCTGGCAGATTTGCCGGGAATGGAAGTTGAAATTAGTCATAAACCAGATTTTCAAGATTGGGAAAAAACTAATTTTGAAAATGAGTATCTTGGCACTTACTTATCGGGGCATCCGGTGGAACGCTATGAAGAATTAAGAAAAAAATCACATGCAATTCGTACGTCAGATTTACAACCAACGACCAAAATGGTAAAACTGATTTTACTAATATCTCACATCAAGACAGTTCGGACGAAACGGGGACAGTTAATGGCCTTTATCAATGCTGGAGATCAGTTTACGACCATCGACCTAACGATTTTTCCGCAACTTTATCGAGAAATCAGTAGTTGGTTAAAGCCTAATATCGTAGTTCTTGTCCAGGGAACTGTAGAAGAGCGGCGCGGGTTACAATTAATTGTTAATCAGATTGAACCAGCTGCGAACGCCAGTCGGGTTAGCGGTCCAGTGCAGCAAAAATTATTTATTCGATTAAACGAGGCAAACGATCAACCGGCTCAACTGCAGCAATTACAGCAATACTTAGTAAGCCATCAAGGTGATTGTCCGGTCGTTTTGTATCGTGTTAAAACTGACCAGAAACAGTTATTGCCTTCTAAGTATCGAGTTAATGCAACTGACGCTGTCTTGCAGCATCTTCAAGGTTTGTTTGGAGCAGCTAATGTTGTCTTACAGTGATTTTTAATGAATCAAGACAAGCCTGGGTAAACGTGATACAATACAAATGGATTCTAAAGCAGTAGCCTAGTGATTTATGGGCTGCAAAAAAGGAGAGGCTTTTATGAAGAGAACTAAAATCGTTAGCACGCTTGGACCTGCTTCCAATGATTTGAATACGATTGTAGATTTATTGAATGCAGGAGCAAATGTTTTTCGTTTCAACTTTTCTCACGGGGATCATGAGGAACATTTATCCCGAATGAATTTGGTTAGAGAAGCTGAAAAGAAAACCGGTAAGATTGCCGGTGTTTTGCTAGATACCAAGGGCGCCGAAATTCGAACAACTGTCGAACAAGGTGGCAAGCTTGATTTTAAAATTGGGGAAAAGTTTCGGATTTCAATGGACGATAGTCTTGAAGGAACTAAAGAAAAGATTGCAGTAACTTATCCTGGTCTCTATGATGATGTTAAGATTGGTGGGCACGTCTTGTTTGATGACGGCTTGTTAGATACTAAAATCTTAGAAAAAGATGACCAAAATCGTGAATTAATTGTTGAAGTCATTAATGACGGGGTCTTAGGATCACGTAAGGGAGTTAATGCTCCGGGAGTTTCAATTAATTTACCGGGAATTACTGAAAAAGATTCTGATGATATTCGCTTTGGTTGTGAGCATGGGATTAACTACATTGCTGCTTCCTTTGTTAGAAAGCCACAGGACATCCTCGATATTCGAGCTCTCCTCGAAGAAAAAGATATGCAGGATGTTCAAATCTTTCCAAAGATTGAGTCCCAAGAAGGGATTGACAACTTTAATGAAATCATCAAGGTTTCTGATGGTCTGATGATTGCCCGTGGTGACATGGGAGTGGAGATTCCACCAGAAAACGTCCCAGTTGTTCAGAAACGACTAATTAAGATTTGTAATGAAGCTGGCAAACCAGTGATTACTGCTACGCAAATGTTGGATTCCATGCAAGAAGAACCTCGACCAACACGTGCAGAAGTTTCTGACGTTGCAAATGCTGTTTATGATGGAACTGACGCTACCATGCTTTCTGGTGAGAGTGCCAACGGTGACTATCCAGTGGCTTCCGTTGCGATGATGAGTCGAATTGATAAAAAATCTGACGATCATTTCAAGGAATTCGGTACACCACGTCCAGTTTTCCATAATAGCGATGTGACCGAAGCATTGGGCGAATCAGTAGCACGGATTGCTAAAGACATGGACATTCATACGATTGTAGCTGCGACCGGTTCTGGTTACACAGCTCGGATGATTTCTAAGTATCATCCTGACGCAAACATCCTGGCCCTAACTTTTGATGATCGAGTTCGTCGTGGTTTAACAGTTAATTACGCTGTTAAACCAGTGCTAGTTGACAAGCCAGAATCATTAGAAGCCATGATTAACCTTGCCACTGCTAAAGCCGTTGAAACCGGCCTAGCTAAAGAGGGTGAAGAAATCATTGTGACCACCGGAGTACCTTTAGGGGACGAAGGGACTACTAATACGATTCGGGTTCAATTAATTGGAACTAAGTTAGCACAAGGTCAAAGTGTTGGTGATGAAACGGTAATTGGAAAGGCCGTTGTTGCCAAAGATGCTAAAGATGCCGTTGCTAAAACAGCAGATGGCAGTGTCTTAGTAGTTAAGGATACGAATAAAGACTATTTGCCAGCAATGAAAAAAGCTAGTGCAATTGTAGTTGAAACTGGTGGCTTAACTTCATATGCGGCGGTTGTTGGGATCTCACTTGATATTCCAGTAATCGTAGCTGCTAATGATGCTACTAATAGCATTAGTGATGGCGAGTTAGTTACAGTTGATGCACGACGCGGTATTGTGTATCAAGGTAATCAAGCTAAAAATGACTAATTAATCCAGTTATGTATCATAAGAGGAGGGTCTAAGTCTGCTTAGACCCTCCTTTTTATGTTTGGTTTAAATTAATTTTAAGAAAAACTTTAGATAAATACGATTTTGTTTGTTATAATAAAAATGACAAACTGGTGCATTGGAGCAAGGTATGAATGAAGATTTAGGACTCATCAAGACAGGAATTATTACTGATGAAAATGAACAAAATTATTTTATTCAAATTCACGGTAGAACTTACGCACTTAGCAAAACAGAGCCCGTTGAACAATTTTCACTAGGAGCTTCGTTACGGGGCTTTTGCTATGAGAATAAACATCGCCAATTAAAAATAACGGAGGCAATTCCAGATATTAAACCGGGGTACTATGGTTGGGGAACAGTTGTTGGAGTAAAGCACGATTTGGGAGTTTTTCTTGATATTGGGCTGGTTGACAAAGATTTAGCTGTTTCTCTTGATGAATTGCCTGCTATGAAATCACTTTGGCCGGATACTGGGGATCGGTTGCTCGTTACGATGCAGTTTGATGCAAAACATCGTCTGTGGGGCCACCTTGCTGATGATCAAATTTATAAAGCAATTTCTCAGCCAGCTAGTAAAGAGAAAGATCAAAATCAAAACGTGGTAGCTACCGTTATTAATCCTAAAAAAATGGGAACTAAGGTTTTAACTAAAAACTATCAACTAGGCTTTATTGATCGTTCTGAACTAGAACAAGAACCACGGTTGGGTCAACAATTGCAAGCGCGTGTGATCGGAGTTCGTCCCAATAAAACACTATATCTTTCGCTTCGACCACGGGCGTACGAAGCAATTAGTGACGATGCAACAATGCTGCTGCGCATGCTAGAAATGAGTGCTACCCATCAGTTACCATATGGTGATAAAAGTGATGCAGAGCAAATCAAGGCAAACTTGGGCATTAGTAAGGGTCAATTTAAACGCGCTGTCGGGAACTTATTAAAAAAGCGTTTGATTGAAATTGAGCCTAATATGCTGATTTTGAAGCAGCAGGATGACAATGATGCAGGATCAAATTGACGATTATTTACATTTTTTATTAATCGAACGGGGATTATCCCATAACACCATCATTAGTTATCGAGAAGATTTACACCAATTCGCAAGTTACCTAGCCAAACATCACTTTTCGTCATTTGTAGAGGTTGATCAATATCAAATCCTTGATTTTTTAACTTGGGAACAAAAGCAAGGGAAGGCTAGAAATTCAATTATCCGTCTCATTTCAACCCTCCGTAAATTTTTTCAGTATTTGATCAGAATGAAAGTGATTAATAACAATCCTATGACCAAAATAAAACCACCCAAGCAGGGACTTCATTTACCAGCCGTGTTGTCTGAACGTGAAATGAATCAAATTTTAGCACTTCCAGATTTGAACAAACCACTTGGAATTCGCGATCGAGCGATGCTGGAGGTGCTATATGCCACTGGATTACGGGTTTCTGAGTTAGTTAATCTAAAATTGCAAGATCTTCATTTAGAGGTTCAGTTGATTCAAACAATTGGAAAGGGCGATAAAGAACGACTAGTGCCAATTGATTCGGTGGCACAATCGTGGTTAAATCGTTACCTCGCTGAGGTTAGACCTAAGCTAGTAAAAAAAGCAAATAGTTTTATTTTTTTAAACGCTCACGGGGGGCAACTAACCCGGCAAGCTCTGTGGCAAAAGATTAAATGGTATGTCCAACAAACTGGTATCAAAAAAATTGTTACACCACACACTTTTCGCCATAGTTTTGCAACTCATTTATTGGAAAATGGCGCTGATCTACGGACAGTGCAAGAATTGCTCGGACACGCAGATATCTCAACCACCCAAATTTATACGCATGTCTCACATGAGCATCTTACAAAAGCCTATAAGCGATTTCATCCCCGGGCATAGCTTGGAAAGAGGGTTCATTAATGTTATATAAATATCAAGATGATAATAAACGGATTGCAATGGGGATCCTATCTTTGGCCAAAGTTCGCGATCGAGCGGATTATTTGGAACAGGAACTTCATTGGTACAATGATAGTAAGCAACGTAATTTGTATTTATGGCGCGATCAATTTAATAATTGGGCGGGAGTAATCGGAACTGAATCTTTTTCTAGCTGTCTGGTTGTTCGTCGCATCACTCTCACTCCAGATGTTAATACGGTCTTTAACATTTTTAATGTTCTAGATGATTTGAAACAACTGTATCCAGATATTCCGCTGCAGGGAACGTTAGCGACACAAAATTATTTAAATACTTGGGAGCAAAATAATGAGCGAAAAAATGCTTGAACTTCATTTAGATAGTTTTGATGGACCATTGGCCTTATTGCTACATTTAATTCGACAGTCAAAGATGGATATTTATGACATTAACATCACTGCCATTACGGAGCAGTACATTGCTTATTTGCAGCAACTAAAACACGTGCATATTCAAATAGCTGGCGAATTTTTAGTAATGGCAGCGAATTTAATGCGGATTAAATCGAAAGTGCTCTTAGCTGAAGAGTTAGCAATTGATGAGCCGGAAGATCCAAGACAACCACTAGTTGACCAGTTATTAGAATACAAAAAATATCAAGAAGCAGCTAAGCAGTTGCGAAAAAAAGCAGCTAAGCAACAACTTTGGCACTCAATTACTCCAGGGGCAGTTCAGAAACAAACCACAATCCAGCCAAATGATTTATCGGTAGAACTACTACGACAGGCTTGGCAACGGTTGCAAAGTCGGCGGCAACTTAACCAACAGCCGATTTCGAATGAACAAATTCAAGAATGGAAATTTGAGATTCCTACTCAGATCAAAATATTGGAAAACGCTTTAGATGAGCATCCAGCTGGGCTCTTTTTTTCGCAACTGCTAAACCCCATGATGTCAAAAGAAGAGTTAGTAACAGATTTTTTAGCATTACTAACCATGGTGCGCTCGCAATTAGTGGAGGTCACGCAACAGAATTATCATGCTGATATTTGGATTAGGAGGCGAGTGCATGAACTTGTTAGCACAAATTGAAGCTCTCGTCTACATTTCTGCTAATCAGGGGATTACGATCCAAAAGCTTGCAGAACTTACAAACGTTCCTGTAGCAGCAATTCGGGAAAATGTAAAAAAATTACAATCCACTTATGAAAAGCGGAACGGTGCATTGGTGATTGTGCGCCATGGCGAGCTAATTCAAATTGCGACCAAACCGGAATTTGACAAGTTACTACAATCTTTTACGGAAACAAATGAACCATTACTATCAAAACCAGCATTAGAAGTTTTAACGATTGTCGCGTATCGTCAACCAATTACTAGAATCCAGCTTGATCAGTTACGCGGGGTCAATAGTGCTGTTTCGCTACGTAATTTACAAAGTTATAGTCTGATAACCGTCAGTGGTCATGCTGATGAGCCTGGAAATCCGGCTCAGTATGCGACGACTGATCAGTTTTTACAGGCCTTTGGTCTCCAGTCACTTGCAGATTTGCCAGCGATTCGTGCCAAGCCACAACCAGTTAGCGGTGATTTGTTTCACCCTAAGCAACTTAATAAAGGAGCAAAGACCAGTGAGTGATCGTTTACAAAAAGTCCTTGCACATGCAGGAGTAGCGTCTCGTCGTGCGAGTGAAAAACTAATTTTAACCGGCCATGTTCGAGTTAATGGCAAAATAATTACAACATTAGGGGCAAAAGTTGAACCAACTGATCGAATTGAGGTTGATCATCACCCAATCAAATTAGAAGATCCTGTCTATTTTGTGTTAAATAAGCCACGTGGTGTGATTACATCCGCAACGGATGAAAAAGATCGAAAGACCGTCCTAGATTATTTCAAACATAAGGTATCTGAAAGAATCTATCCGGTCGGGAGGCTGGACTATGATACCAGTGGGGTACTGTTATTAACTAATGATGGTCAATTAGATTTCCAACTAACGCACCCTAAGCACCATGTTCCGAAAACTTACCTTGCAAAGGTCGAAGGAATTCCTGACGAAAACGCCCTGGAGCAGTTGCGGACTGGAGTCAGATTACCTGATCATCAGCGAAGTGCTCCAGCGGAAGTTCGCCAATTAGCTAACGTTGGTCAACACGAGGCTCGAGGACTGCTCGAACTAACCATTTTTGAAGGTCACAATCATGAAGTTAAGAATATGCTTCAAGCAGTTGGTCATCCAGTGGAGCGCCTGAAACGAACTGCATTTGCTGGAATTGATCTTGGTGGGTTAGAGCCTGGCCAATGGCGCCCGCTACGAAAAAGAGAAGTAAGAAATCTATTGGAAATTAGTGAAGCGAAGGAGTAACTACCAATGAAAAATAATCAACAGTTGAAGCGTCAAGTTTTTGTGGCTGTATTAGCAGCAATTGCATACTTATTAATGTTTATTTCCTTTCCCGTATTACCATATGTACCTTTCTTAAAATTAGATTTTGCTGATATTCCGATTTTAATTGGACTTTTTATGTTGGGACCCAGTGCGGCTGTTGAAACGACCGTTTTAAAATTGTTTCTTTATTGGATGACAATGGGCTTTTCAGTCATTGAATTGATTGGCTTAAGCAGTTCTTTAGTGGTTTCCTTAGTGTTCATTACTATTTTTTGGCTAGGGAAAAAATATGTCCTAAAATCAGGCTATCGTTCAATCTTAGTGGTTATCACGGTTGCTTTATTGCTGACCGTGATCATGAGTATTCTTAACTATCTCGTTTTTATGCCACTGTACATCAATGTAGTCGGCTTTCACTTAGGGATTCCGCTAGCCAAACTAATTTTGATTGGAATTGCGCCATTTAACCTCTTGAAGGGTTTAATTGTGGGAACAGTCTTTACAGTAATTATTAATGTCTTGCCTGGTCGTTATGTCAAATGAAATCACGGCAAGTGATGCTTTATTGTTAGAACTACTATCAGACCATCAGCCCCGTCGACCGCGCTTATTAGTGAATCTTCTGGCTGGGAAAAAGACCGTGGCGACTCGGTATTGGGGGCTTCGCTATGGATTGTTAGGTTTTGCTGGATTGCAACGCTACTGGGGTTCCTTGAAGTTAGATTTTTCTGGTACTCAAGGACAAGGACTGGTGACGACCACTTCCAAAAATGAGTTGAAGCTGACCAAACAAGGGATTGCACAGCAACGACGGCTTCAATTTTTGGAACCCTGGCAGGGTTGGCAAGCAAGCTTTCAGGCGTTAGACTTACTCCATTTTAAGCAACGTTTATTGTTGTTGATTCAAGTTATGTCCGAACGGGCTCATGGTAATCGACAATATCATCCATTACTAGTAGCAGGATCGGATCGTCAATTTATTAAGACTTACTATACTAGATTGGTTAGTCCATTGGAGACTGCGCAGCAACTCAAAGAAGATTTGCAAAAGATGTTGGGTTCACTAACAACAACAGCGGCGACCGTAGTGGCAGAACAGTTGGTTGGCTTTGAAAATAATGGAGCCACTTTGACACAAATTGCTTTCAATCATCAATGGACTGACTGGGAAGTTATCCAGGCGGATTTGTTTGGAATCGCTCAACTTGCGCAGCAAGCACTACAAGATACCTCCTTAACACTAAGTCCGTTACTTCAGGGATTGCAAAAACCGATCATTGATCCAAGCGTAGCAACGACTCTACAGCTCTATCAACGTTTTCATAGTTTGAAGGTTGTTCAAAATAAACGGCAAATGCGTCCATCAACGATTACAGAACACCTCTTGCTAGCAGCGATTGACCTGCCACTGGCAAAATTTCCATATCATGATTTTGTTAGTGATTTACAAATTAGGGAAATTCAAAAAGAACTTGGTCAGCAACTAGATCATTGGCGCTACGAAGAGCTTTCTGATCGTTTTCGCAGCACCTGTGATTTTTGGCAGTTTCGGCTTGGAGCCATTAAACTAACCAAAGAAGGGCAGAAAGTTCAAAATTATGGCAGTGATTGATCAACTTTTGCAACAAAAATTCCACTACAAAGCTTTTCGTCCGGGGCAACGAGCCACGTTAACAATGTTACAACAGGGACAAAATGTGTTAGCAATTTTACCAACGGGAGCAGGCAAAACTTTAATTTATCAGATCTATGGTGAGTTAACTCACCGTCCGATCCTGATTATTTCGCCTCTCTTAGCACTAATGAATGATCAAGTAGAACGAATGCGTTATTCAGGAGAGCGGCGGGTGGTTGCTTTGAATTCAACGCTAGACTGGTCAGAACGACAAGATGTCCTAACGCATTTAAACCGCTATCGCTATCTCTTTGTTTCACCAGAAATGTTGGCGAACCACCAGATTTTAAAAAAATTTCAAAAATTATCAATCGGCTTGTTTGTAATCGATGAAGCCCATTGTATCTCTCAATGGGCAATTGATTTTCGTCCAGATTATTTAAACTTAGCGCATGTTTTAAAAAAATTAGGTCAACCACAGACGCTGTTATTAACTGCAACCGCAAGTCAGCAAGTTCGTGCCGATTTGCAACATAAATTACGGTTACCGTCCCTGCAAACGGTGGTTGAGAGTATTAATCGGCCTAACATTTATTTAGCGGTTCATCACTTTAATAATGAGACGGCTAAACAGAACTATCTTTTGCAGTTGTTGCAGAAATTGACACCTTCTTCTGGAATCATCTATTTTTCTAGTAAAAAAATGGCCAATGTCATGGCAACTGCGATTAATCGTGCAACCAACCTTGCTACGGCAGCCTATCATGCCGATTTGAGTAATCCAGATCGGTATAAAATTCAGCAACAATTTATGAATAATCAGCTACAAGTTATTTGTGCTACCACAGCATTTGGAATGGGGATTAATAAACCAGATGTTCGCTTTGTAATTCATTATCACTTGCCTCAGGATTTACCAAGTTACCAACAAGAAATTGGCCGCGGGGGGCGTGATGGATTACCGAGTCTGGCATTATTGTTGTATACAGATCAAGATGCTAACCTGGCTCGCCAATTAAATAGCTTAGATCAGTTAACATCGGTCGATTTAAAAGCATACCAAACCAAACAGCTTACTCAAGTTGCACCGCAAAAACAACAATTGTTGCGTTTTTATCACCACCACCGGGTTACTATGGAAAAATTACGCATCATTTTTGCACAACGTGCGCAACAAAAACAACAGGCTTTCCAAGCCCTGCTAGAGTATATTAATCAACCTGGTTGTCGGAGGAAGAAGTTACTTGCCAGCTGTTCTGAGAGTTTCGATCAGCATGACGATGATTGTTGCGACAATGGGATTGAAACTGAAATTAATGCTGATTTATACAGTTCTACCAGTCAACCAGCTACTAACAAACCAATAATCGACTGGCGAGAAATCATTACCAAGTTATTTTAACCGTGGCAATTCATGGTATAATCAAAAGCAAATATTGATTTTGGGGGATTAATTTTGAAACAAACTGATAAACATAAATCAGAACCATGGGCTGAATCATTTTCTGATGATCGTGACAATAAGGGAAACCTTTCCCGAATTGAATTGAGAAAAAGCAAGAGTAATTTTCGCATCATCTTGCTAGTGTTAATTTCGGTCGTTATTATCATTGCAATTTTTTCATTAGCATTTGGAATGTCACAGCAGCGCTCGCTTCAACAATCCGCAGAGCCTAATAAATCAAGTAAACAGCGGACTTCGAAGAGCCAAACAAAGCATCGACAAGCCAAGCCGAAGAAGCAACCACAATCTTCCGCCAAAAATGAGTCTCAGAAAACCTCAGAAAAGGAAAATTCACCAGCTGACGAGCATTCGACAAATGCTCCTTCAGATCAAGCGCAGTCGGTCACTAATACGACTAAGCAAACAGAAAAATCTGTGCAATCAGAACCAAATTCACCCACTAATCGTGATCAAAATCAAGAACCACAGTATGTCACCGTTAACCAAAGCGAAGGTATGTATCGCGTAGCTAAAAATGCCGGAATTACAGTGCAGCAGTTGCAACAGTTAAACGGATTGACACCACAGAGTACGCTGACACCTGGGCAAAAACTGCGGGTTCATTAATAATATAAAATAGGGATTGAATAAAATGGGCAAAGACGGATTACAAGTAGCAATTGATGGACCAGCTTCCGCTGGGAAGAGTACCGTAGCTAAAATTGTGGCGCACAAGTTTAACTACATATATGTTGATACTGGGGCCATGTATCGTGCCTTAACCTTAGCAGCGCTCGATCAGCGGCTAGAATTAACTAATGAAGATCAACTTATTGAACTTTTACGACAAATCACAATTAGTTTTCAGCCAGCATCGGCGGGGCAACGGGTATTTATCAATGAAACCGAAGTAACTGATGAGATTCGCTCTGAAATAGTCACTAATAACGTGTCCACGGTTGCGGCTCTACCAGCGATTCGTAGGGCACTGGTTGCTCGGCAACAAGAATTAGCACTTGCAGGTGGCATTGTGATGGATGGTCGTGATATTGGAACGACCGTTTTACCTCGGGCAGATTTGAAAATTTTTTTGGTTGCTAGTGTTGCTCAACGGGCTAAATGGCGGTATTTGGAAAATCAGCAAAAGGGAATTACGACTAGTCTCAAAACTTTACAAGCAGAAATCGCAGAGCGGGATTATAAAGATTCCCATCGAGCTACTTCTCCACTAAGAAAGGCTCCAGATGCGATTGAAATTGACACGACGTCACTCACAATCGAGCAGGTTTGTGAACAAATCACTCGTTTAATGATCCAAAAAGCTAATGAATTTAGAAAATAGTCGAATGTTAGATATTATTTGCTGGAAAAATAAAACTAATTAAGATACAATAAAGTTAGAGTAGTTTCGAGGAGGAATCGTTTAGATGAGTGATAATGAAAACAAGCAATTATTGGACGCTCTTGATAATATCAAAGAGGTAAAAATTGGTGATGTTGTTAATGGTGAAGTTTTGGCTGTTGACAATGACCAACAATTAATTGTTGGAATTGAAGGCGCCGGTGTAGAAGGGGTTGTCCCTAGCAAAGAAGTTTCTGCTGATCCTGATGAAAATCCATCTGATAAATATTCAGTTGGTGATCAAATCAAAGTGGTCGTTGTTTCTAAGATTGGTGACGACAAAGAAAATGGTAGTTACTTGCTATCTGTTCGGCGACTTGAAGCATTAAAAATCTGGGATGAGATTAAAGACAAAGAATCCAAGGATGAAAACATCACTGTTAAAGTTACCCGTCCGGTTAAGGGTGGTTTAGTGGTTAATGCAGACGGAGTTCGTGGTTTCATTCCTGCTTCGATGATTACTGATCACTTTGTAAGTGATTTAAATCAATACAAGGGTCAAGAACTAGAAGTTAAGATTATTGAGGTTGTTCCAGAGGAAAATCGGTTAATCTTATCTCATCGGGCAATTGCTGAAAAGAACCGGAAGCAAGCTCGAGAAGAAATCATGAACAACTTAGCTGCTGGCGATGTTGTTGAAGGAACCGTTGCGCGGCTAACTAACTTCGGTGCTTTCATCGACTTGGGTGGTATTGACGGGCTGGTTCATATTTCAGAAATCTCTTATGATCATGTTAACAAAGCCGCTGATGTATTGAGTGTCGGTGAAAAAGTTAAAGTTAAGGTACTTTCGGTTGAACCAGAACGTGATCGGATTTCACTTTCAATTAAGCAATTACAGCCGGGACCATGGGATGACATCGAGGAAAAAGCACCGGTTGGAAGTGTACTAGATGGAACCGTTAAACGCTTAGTTGATTTTGGAGCCTTTGTTGAAGTCTTTGCTGGAGTGGAAGGTTTAGTTCATATTTCACAAATCTCTCACGAACACATTGACAAGCCTAGTGATGTCCTTAAATCTGGTCAGAAGATTCAGGTTAAAGTACTTTCGATTGATCCAGAGGAACATCGTTTGGCGCTATCGATTAAAGCACTTGAAGAGCCAGAGGAACAGGCTGCTGCTAAGGACGAACCCAAGCAAAACGTCGATGATCATGCAACTAATGCTGCTCCAGAAGAAGAGAGTGGATTTACTTTAGGTGACATCTTGGGTCATGAACTTGATAATGATGACCGTGAATAAAAATAATTCATTAAAAAATCCTTCAAGCTTGAAGGATT